>NZ_JADBVM010000311.1:0-2551 GCF_020244875.1 Microcystis sp. M44BS1 | reverse complement strand
TAGAGGAGTCTATTTATACTACCACTTACTTTGCTTCGGGATGAACCCGAGTCAGTCTGGGTCGCTGAATCCTTTATTGGGTAAGCTTTTCAACCTGTTTGACACTCTCTTACTCGAAAAAATGAGCGAACGGTGAGTAATGAGTGCATATATCAAAAAGTCAGTTTGAGCCTGAGTTTTAAAAAATGTAGATGCAATGATTCATACCCAAAGTCAGCAACGCCGAGCATCTTTCAATTTGACAACGCCTAAACCCACAACTTCAATCAATCTGCATGGTGCGTTCCCCAAAATCGATCAGTGGAGCAGTAGGAGCCACATTAGGGAACGCACCCTACGGCGATGGCGTACTGCTACGCAGTGCCTTCGGCATCCCACTGCATTGGGGTTGTTGGACCGCACACCAGAAGCAAAACATTAATCGCCCCCAAAATCTCGATCGCAATACCAGCTAATGATGCATTCTACCCATTGGATTGCGATCACCAAACCAAGCTATCAACCAAGTTTGCATCTGCTGAATTTCCTGGCGCTGGCTAGTGGCAATGTTCTCAGCAAAGGGCTGGACAGCCTGATGCTTCACCAGATTATGATTCAGGAGCATTTGCGACATCATCACGGCTCCCATATGATGTTTAATCATATCTTGTAAAAAAGTTTGATCTAGGGCATCGCCCTGAAGTTGACTCAGATCGCGCATCATGGGAACGTAGGAGACGCTAATATTCTTTCCGGGATACCACTCGTTAAGCCAGTTTTTCATCTGAGCAATTTCAGCAGTTTGCACTTGAATGATCTTTTGAGCAAACTGCCTCATCTCAGGACGACTAGTGCGTGCCAGAATAACCTGGGCGGTATCGATTGCCTCCTGATGGTGGGGAATCATTTGGGCAAGATAGTTAAACTCGCTACTGACCTGCATATGATGCATCATACCCATGCCGTTGGGAGAAAATTGAGCAGAGGCGGAATCTGGAGAATTTCCAGATGGACCGGTCAGAAGTAAAGTTGAGGTTGCAGCCAGTCCAAGAGCGGCAACGGCCCCTAGCACAATAATGGCTTTATTTTTCATGAGAAAAACCATGTAAAAACCTCACTATACTATAGCACTTACCCAAAAGTAACCAGAACTATCTTCACCAAGAAATTAGCAGTCTAACTACATAATATTATACGGAAAGTTTCCGTATCTCATACTAAATACACATTTTAAAAAAAATCTTTCCGTATATTACTCTCAAATGAAGAGAGCGCAAGAAACTTTCCCTAATAAAATTACAAGTAAGCGTGTTATTTTGAAAATCCCACAGGGTGGCCGATACAAAATTAAGTTATACTTCATCTTTATGAGAAACGATGCCATACTGGGAGCGAATTGGGGGGATTGATTACCATATTTAAGTTCATTTGTCAAGAAATTCGCTCATTTTTAGGTGCGCCATCGCACTTAAACCCACAGCTGCAATTAATGTGCATGGAGCGTTCCCCAAAATCGATCGCCGGATCAGTAGGAACCACATTAGGGAACGCACCCTAGGGAGATAGCGTACTGCTACGCAGTGCCTTCGGCATCGCACTATAGATTTAGCGGTTCCATTGAATGCTTTAGCAGGCGGTCGGGTGCAGTGATTTGTTAGACGCTCGCTTAATTGGCAACCTAACTAATCTATCTTTATGAGCCAGTTGCTTCTGCTTTAAGTCATTAAAAATAGCTCTTAAGTCATATTGAAACGATTGAGCGTATTCTTCTCTATACTTGTGAATTTCATCGAGAATTTCATTTTTATACATGACTAGACCTCTAGGTTATATCCAATAAGCTCATAAGGAGTGCAAATAACTGGCAATATATATCCGAGATCAGAACTAATCTGAGCCAGCTTACGCTGAATTTGGGCATTTGCCATGTGCTTGCAGTTCCATGTTACCAAATAATCTAAGTTATAGACGGTTGCTAATGCCATATGTAAAGCGTCATTAGATGCCTTTGGGCAGATTGCTTTGAGTCAGAAACGCTTGCGAAAGTTCAAACGCATCTTCCGTAAGTTCGAGAAGCATTAGGGATTGTAACAAGTTTAACCGTTGAGCGGCGATTATCGGCTCTCCCTTAGCTGCCTCATCTTCAACGATCTCTGATGCGTAAAGCGTAAATGAGCTACTATGTTCGTTCCACCAATCCTGGGTGATCTTGATATTAGCAGCAACGATCAGATTGTCAGTGGGTCTGGCGGTTAAATGCCCAAAAATACTTGTTTCAATATAGACGCTTCCATTCACGGCAATCTAGAAAATCTATCCAACGTCTATCCTACCTTATTTAATCTTGGTTTTGAGGGTGTTGGGTAACAGCCGTCAACCCAACCGACAAGATCAGCGTACTGCTACGCAGTGCCTTCGCCATCACACTTAAACCCACAGCTGCAATCAATCTGCATGGTGCGTTCCCCAAAATCGATCGCTGGAGCAGTAGGAGCCACTGTAGGGAACGCACCCTACAAGAGCAGCGATCGCACTGCAATCAATCTGCATGGTGCGTTCCCCAAAATCGATC
>NZ_JADBVM010000310.1:0-16049 GCF_020244875.1 Microcystis sp. M44BS1 | reverse complement strand
TTAGGGCAATAGGATCGATAATCCAGTATTCAGGAATGCCTCTCACTGCGTATTCTGAACGTTTATAACGGTAGTCATCGTCGGCATTATTGGGGCTAACAATTTCTACAACTAAGAGGGGAGGAAATTCAATTACTGCTGTGGTCATATTTCTAATCTCTTGACATTGTTCAGCAGTTAAAATCATTAAGTCGGGGATTCTCGATTTAGCTTTATCGGTGCGAATTCCCACCGTAGCAGGCATAACTTGCCAGTCCAATTGTAGCCTCTCTATTTCCCTTTCTAACACCTTAAATATATATCTGAGTATCAAAGCATGAAAGCCACTAGCGGGAGGCATGGAAATTAATTCTCCGTTAAATAATTCGTACTTATTATCTGTGGAGTCCTGATAATTTAAATATTCCGCAAAGGTATATAATTTTTCTTTGGTAGCAATCATGATAATCTCTAGAAAAAACTTAATTCAATCTCCTTAAGGGGGGTAGGGTTGATTCATGAATCAACCCTACTATGAATCAACCCTACTATGAATCAACCCTACTATGAATCAACCCTACTATGAATCAACCCTACTATGAATCAACCCTAGGGTTAGGGGGAAACTGACAATTTTTAACACCTAGCTTTTTACTCAAGATTCGATATCCTCAACTTTTTTGGGAACCGTTGCAGTTAAAACCTCATTTCCTGTGGCAGTAACTAACACATCATCTTCGATACGGATACCGATACCTCGCCATTTTTCTGGCACTTCCGGCTGTCCTTCAGCAGGTTTAATATCGGGGGAGATATAAATCCCCGGTTCCACGGTTAAAACATGACCAGGCTGCAAAGTTTGCCAAGTTTCTTCGTTAACTTTATAACCTCCCGCATCATGGACATCTAATCCTAACCAATGACCAGTTCTGTGCATATAAAAAGGCTTATATTTTTCCTCTTTAATTATCTCATCAATGGGGCCAACCAATAGCCCTAAATCTACTAATCCTTCCACAATTGTTCTCACAGCTGTGTCATGAAAAAGATTATAAGGATTACCAGTTTTTACCACTTCAATCGCCTTTAATTGAGCTTCTAGAACAATTTCATAGATAATTTTTTGTTCGGGGGTAAATTTACCATTAACGGGAAAAGTGCGGGTAATATCACCGTTATAGTAATTGTAGGCACAACCGGCATCAATTAATAAAAGCTCATTTTCTTGTACTTGGCGATTATTGTTGATATAGTGCAGAATACAGGCATTAGCGCCACTAGCGACAATAGAAGGATAAGCAGGACCCATACCCCCTTCTAGGCGAAAAGTATGCTCAATTTCCGCTTGAATTTGATACTCATAGTGACCAACTTTTGTGAATTCTCTGGCGCGATTATGTGCCTGTGCTGAAATAGCAGTTGCTTTGCGAATATTGTCCAATTCGGCCTCGGTTTTCAGTAAGCGCAAAGGATGGAGAATAAAATTAGTATCCTCTAAAGCAGTCGGTCCGGTGCCGCGACGGGGAAAAGTGGCGATTAATTTTTGCCAGTGATTGAGAACATTTGTATTAAAAGTTTTGTCCCGGCCGAGATGATAATAAATTCGTTCGGCTTTTTCGAGATATTGGGGTAATTTTTCCTCCAATTCTTCGATAGAATAGGCCTCATCAGCAGCAAAAATCTCCTTCGCTCCTTCCACACCGTGGAGATAGCCGGTCCAGGTTTCTTTTTCTGGATCTTTTGGCTGCACGAACAGGATAAACTGATGTTCGGGGTGATGGGGTGCTAAAACCGCCACCGCCTCCGGTTCATTAAATCCTGTCAGGTAAAAAAAGTCACTATCCTGACGATAGGTGTATTCTACGTCATTGTGCATGACTGCCATGGGCGCACTGCGAAAAATTGCCGTTCCATTGCCGATTTTTTCCATTACCTGCTGACGACGCTGCTGAAACTCTCTGCGATCGATGCCCATAGATATTCCTAAAAATGTCACAATAAGTCCTAGAGTCTATTATCGCTAATCTTTTTAATTTATGACCCCTGAAGAACCGGATTTTTCCCAAGATATCATCGAAAGGCGCGAGTTTACCCTAGCAGATTTTATCGCTCAAGAGGGGGCGGATTTCCTCAAAGGGGAATCTCCCGTCCCTAAATTGGTGCAAGTTACCACAGAGATTAAACAATTTATTGCCGCTAATTTAGGGGATTCTTCGGGAGCTTTGCAGATAATTTTACAGCTTATCGTTGATGAAGAATTAACAAAAGTCAGTCAAAATTTAGATAATCCCGTTCAAGCTTTACAGTTAATCCTAGAAGAAATTTTAGACAATCAAGAATTACTCTATGAATTAGTACACCGAGTCGATGTGAAATGGGGACAATTATACGGGGAACGTCCCTATTTTCAAAAACCCCATCAAAAACCTCACCCTGAAGACGAATACACCCACAATTCCGTTAGAGATAAGTTAGTCAGTTTATTAGCCAGATTAGAAGCGAATAAGTAGTAGAGCCTATAGCAGTTATTAGGAGACTCCGAGACAATGCCCTATCAAGACATACCTTATCTTTAGGAAAAACTCTGTATTTTAATTATTTCTTAATAGAGAGACTAACAGGACTGACAAGGAGAATCTATCCCCAGACAGACCACTGGGGCGGTCAGGGGTGAAAATAGGTGTAAGATGAAAAAATTCTCCGATAACTGTTGCCCTATCCCCTGCGTGCCTACCTATTCCTACTATACCGCCGATGTTTTTAGCGATCGCATTTTTGGCGGTAATCCCCTGGCGGTTTTTCCAGAAGCATCTGGATTAACCCGCACCCAGATGCAAAAAATCGCCGCCGAATTTAACTTCTCGGAGACAGTCTTCGTTTTTCCGCCAGAAACGCCCCAAGGCACTAAAAAAGTCCGTATCTTCACCCCCAGTACCGAATTACCCTTTGCAGGTCATCCTACCGTCGGTACAGCCTATATTTTAGCCCTAATCGCTGCTATTCCCCCCCACCAAGAAACCACGATTTATCTGGAGGAAGGAGTCGGTTTAGTACCAGTGAAAATTCTCATGGAGGGGGAAAAACCGGTCTATAGTGAGTTAAAAGTGGCACAATTGCCCGAATTAGTGGCGGATACTTATGCTCTCGATGATTTAGCGGCGATTCTTTCCCTCAGCGTTGCCGATTTCTTACCTGGTTATCCCCCTCGCGCCTTTTCCTGTGGCCTTCCTTTTTTATTCATCCCCGTTAGAAACCGCGATATTTTAGGGAGAATAAAACTAAATCTAAGTCTCTGGTCATCATTATTAGGCCAATCCCCCGCTAATTCCCTTTTTGTCTGCTGTTTTGACCCGGAATCCCCCCAATCTCGTCTCTATGGCCGAATGTTTGCCCCCGGTTTGGGAGTTATGGAGGATCCCGCCACCGGTTCGGCTGTGGCCGCTTTAGCGGGCTACCTAGGGGCCTTAGAATCTTCTAGGGAAGGGATGAATCAATGGACGATAATCCAAGGAGTGGAAATGGGCAGACCCAGCAGTTTACAATTAAAGTTCCAAAAAAACAACCGTGAAATTACGGAAGTTTCTGTGGGTGGTGCATCAGTTCTAGTCTGCCAAGGCAAAATGATAATTCCCGATGGGGAAACAAAAAGTGATATAAACAGGTCATTGTGATAGCAATCACTGAAGTTATTAAAAAGGAGATGAACAATCTTAAAACATTAAGCCTTGCAAGGATCAATCTCCGTTTTGTGGGATGGATGAGAATAAATTTGACAGGGTATATCGAAAAATATAAAATTTTTAGAGGGATAACCAAGAAAAAAACAGCAGTTATCTTAATGACGAGGCCGTAGGCGAAACGAGTTTATACCTTGTTTTTCTGAGAAAATATGTCATAGTCAATGGAATGTCTATAGTTAGAGCCTATTAAAATTAATCATTATGCTCACCTCTTATCAGGAATTACAAAAAGAACTTAGTTTGTCGTTACAAGACCTAAGTAGTTTTGCAGACAAATTCCGAGAAAGTTATGATATTATAGTATCTTCAAACGAAATCAATGAGAATCACGGTGTCGGGGTTCTTTTAAAGAGAATTTTCCCTGATACCAGTGGGATAGTCTCCTTACGAACCACTAATCTCTACGGAGGAGAGCAAGATTTTGGAGTCCATAATTTTTGTCTGGATGTGCGAGGTTGTTCCTACGGGGAAATTTTATTAAAGATCCAAAATTTATTTGTTCATTTAAAACCGAAAAGAGTCCTAGTAATTCCCTACTTTGTCGAAGATTTTTATGTGGCCATAGCCCTAAAAGCCCTCTTTCAAGTACCCGTTTGTACCTACCTGATGGATGATCAAAACATCTATGTCAGGGCTGTGGCCGATGGGATTGTTAAGCAATTAATCGATAGCAGCGATCTAATTTTAGGCATTTCTCAGCCTCTTTGTCAAGCCTATAGTAAAAAATACGAAAGAAAAATTTGGTTTGTACCGCCCCTAGTAGAAAGTTATTTAATACCCCCAGAAATTACCGTCCCCGATTCTATGGCAAGAGGGATTTTGATCGGTAATATCTGGTCTCAGACTTGGTTAGAAAATCTCAGGCAATTATGTCGAGAATCCCAGATCAAATTAGATTGGTATGGCAATCCTAATCGTCAATGGTTGCAATTCCAAGAAGCAGAGTTAGAACAAGATGGTATCTTTTTTAAAGGTTACTGCAGCCAAGATGCTCTCATCTACTACTTACGTCAAGCCCCTTTTGCAATCGTTCCCACCGCCAGTTCTGAAAACGAGCAAGATCGTCCCGAATTCGCCTGTTTGAGTTTACCTTCCCGCATTCCCTTTATTACCGCCGTTGCTAATACTCCGCTCATTATTGTTGGTCGTGAAGATAGTGCCGCCGCTCAGTTCGTCAAAGAATTCGAATTAGGAACTGTCTGTGATTATAAAGCTCAAAGCTTATTAACAGAAATAGAGAAACTGCGAATAGAAAGCAATCAACTGCGGTTCCGTTATTCCAGTCAAAAATTAGCCAAAAGCTTAAAAGCCGATCATTTTGATGACTGGCTCTGGAGATCCTTAGAACAGGGAAAACCCATCGATAATCGCTTTGAACAATTCGAGAAAAATAGCCTTAAGTGCAGTGTGATCGTTACCGCTAGTGAAGTCAATCAAAGTCACGGGACAGGAGCCTTGGTCAGAAGAATCTTTCCCGATGATAGCGAGATTATTTCTATCCGTTCCGATAATCACTATGGTGGTGAACAACAATTCGGGGTCTTAAGCTTCCACCTTGACCACAAGAAAATGTCGCGACCGGCGATATTTCAATCAATTCTACAAACTCTCGGACACCATCAAGTTCAAAAAGTTTTTTGTGTCCCTTATTACGCCAGCGATCTGCTGACATCGATCGCTATTAAGGAATTATTTAATGTTCCCCTTGCCACCTACATCATGGACGATCAGAATATCTGCGTTCAGGAGATATCCGATGATTTGATGAAAGAGTTTTTAAGCAAATGTTCCGTTCGTTTTGCCACCCATCCCGAACTCCGCGACGCTTACGAGAATAAGTACGGCTACAAATTTTGGCTCCTACCGGCGATCGTTCCCCACCGTCTCATTAATAGTGAAGTTGCCGAAGTTTCTTCCCAACGCTGTCAAGAAAAATGGGGAGCTTTATTAGGGAGCATTTGGAGTCCCCAATGGTTCCAATCTCTTTTAGAGAGTATTCAAGGAGCAGGAGTTAAACTAGATTGGTATGGCAATTCTAACTATTATTGGCTCAAAGAATCTGCCGCAGAATTAGAAAAATGGGGACTTTATAGCCAAGGACTTTATCCCGAAGAACAACTAGGACAACAACTACAAGCATATCCCTTTGTTATTGTTCCCACGGGAACCATGGACGAAAGAGATGATCGGACAGAATTGTCTCGTCTTAGTTTACCCGGCCGGATTATTTTTAACCTCGCCACCGCTAACACCCCAGTAATTCTTTTAGGCAGTAATAAAACCTCGGCGGCTAACTTTATTAATCGCTTTCAAATTGGTGTGGTTTGTGATTATACACCTGAAAGTTTGGCAGCAGCCGTGGACTACGTTCTTAAACCCGAAAATCAGCAAAGAATGCGAGAAAATGCCGTTAAGGTAGCGGCAAAATTCTCGGATCAAGATATTAACGATTGGGTTTGGCAGTCCCTAGAAAAAGAACAGGCGGCCGATGACAGATTTGAAGCGATTTTACCTCGATCGCCGATCGATTTAGTTCACTTTATTGAGCCCCCCGTTCCCCCAATTATTTATAAAGATTATGCTCAAGTCTATCAAGTCATGCGACGTTTACGAGGGCAAAAATATCGGCCAGATTTTGTGGTTGATGTGGGAGCTTCCCACGGTATTTGGTCTTTTACCGTTAGTCAATTATTCCCTGAAGCTCGCTTTATTCTCATCGATCCGCTAATCTCAAAATACGAGCAATCGGCCAGAAATTACTATATCTGTAATATTCCTAAAGGGGAATTACTAGAAATTGCCATCTCTAATCAAGCTGGTCAGTTAAGTTTTCAAGTTTCCCCCGATTTGTACGGTAGTTCCTTGCTCACTACCACCGATTTTAGAAACTATGAAACGATTACAGTGGCAGTAAAAACCCTCGATCAGGTGGCAACCGATCAGGAAATTTCTGGCAGAGGAATATTAAAATTAGACGTGCAATGTGCCGAGCATATCGTTTTAGAAGGAGCCAAAGAATTTATCGCTCAGGTGGATTTAGTCGTTGCTGAACTCTCCTTTATTCGCTATGATCAGGACGCTCTCGTTTTCAATGAAATGCTTAATCTTTTAGAGCAGCTTGGTTTCCGTTATTATGACGAAACCGGTGAATGGAGATCCCCCGTTGATGGCACACTCCTCCAAAAAGAAGTGGTCTTTATTCGCCAAGATTTGTTAGTTCCCGAAACTAGCCGCAAAATTGAAAATTCTCCCAGTCAAGCTTAAGACAATTTACCCAATCACTAGCCAAAATGATGAAACAATTATTAGCCAAAAATAAAATAGTTCAGCGATTTAAAGCAGTCAAAGATTTATTTCTAGAAAAACTTGATTCACTCAGTCATGTCCAACTTGAACAAATCCAAAAACTGGAAAAACTGGAGAAACTTAATCAGCTTGATCCCTTAGATTTTAAGGTTGAGCAACTCAATAACTCCACGGAGCAGCTCCGACAAGAAAATGCAGAAACCAAGCGAAAGGCTGATTTATTACTGGAAAATCAAGCTTTTTTACTGAAGTTTTCCGTTGATCTCGTCCAAGGCATTCAACAATTTAACCAAGATTCCCAGCAACAACAGCAAGCTATTTATCAGGCGATCGAGAAAATTTATCAAGATTCCCAGCAACAACAGCAAGCTATTTATCAGGCGATCGAGAAAATTTATCAAGATTCTCAACAACAACAGCAAGCTATTTATCAAACTTTTCAAGCATTTCAAGAGGAAACTCGAGAACGTTTTCAACTTAATCAACAAGTGCTAAGTAAAGTTTATGAGTATATTCATAATTATAAATTTAAGGTTGTCACTAATCAATCAAATTTTCAAGGTATTGAAGTTGAATTGATGTGTTATTTATACTCCTATCTTCCCTATCCTTCTGCCTTAGATATTGGAGCCAATCAGGGGGATGTAACAGAACGACTATTGCAAACAGGCTATGAAGTTTATGCCTTTGAACCGTTTTTACCCGTTGTCGAAAAATTAAAAAATCGTCTATCTAATTTCTCTAATCTTCACGTTTTTCCTTTAGCATTAGGAGCGATAAATGAGGAGAGAGAGCTGCACCTAGTCGGGGATCAAAATCTGGTTAATGACCCGAATAGTCAACCCCTTTATCCTGACGCTGACTATACTCTACTGAGCAGTATTAACATCCATTCGTTACCAGAAGGAATGGTCTTTACAGAAACAGTCCCTATTACGGTGACAACTCTGGAAACCTTACATCAGCAACAGCAGGTTCCCTCGGAAGTTGGTTTGGTAAAAATTGATACCGAAGGTTTTGACTTACAAGTTATTCAAGGGATGGGAGATTGGCGTTACCCTGTGGTAGTTGCTGAGTTTTGGGATGAAAAGTTTCCTTTTGGTGAGTTTGGGGTGGACAACCGCTTACCGAGTCTTGTCGAAGCAATGAAATTACGCGGCTATCACTGGTTTATTGTAATTTATCGAGTATTTCCTAATAATGAGGTGAGTTTTTATTGTAATCACTTAATATCCGTTGGTAGTTCCTGGGGAAATATTTTCTTTTTTCAGGAGCATTCTATTTTTAGTGAAGCACTTAAATGGTGTTCTTGTGTCATGCCCGCAACTTATTTCTCTAATGCTTATTAAAATCTTGGCTAAATATTGAGTTGTTTAATCAAGGATAGTTTGAAAAAATTCTGGTCAATGCTCAAGTATATGAAAAAAACACTCACAACGCTACAATCTCTGATCCAATCCCCCAGTTTTTTTGTTTATTTAACATTATTAAGTTTGCTATGGATTGCCCATTTTCTTTTTTTTCAATCCTTTGGACTCTATGAAGACGACTGGGCCTTTACAGGTATTGCCATCAATCAGACTTGGAGTCGAAACTTAGAAACGATTAATAGTGCTTTGATAACTTTTTGGCAGGGTCGTCCCTTACACAGGGTATTCCTAACTATCTTACCTTTTTTTGGAGCTAAACTAGGAGGCATATCAACCCTATATCTGATAGGTTTTTTCCTTCTCACTTGTAACGCCTGTTTATTTTATAGATTACTGAGAAATATTACCAAAATATACTACTCTGCTCTCCTCCCAACATTGCTTTTTTGTCTTTATCCTGCCGATACAACCTTTAATTATTTACAACATCTTCTGGGATTACAGCCTGCCTTACTATTTATCCTCATTGCTTTTAATCTTTTTGTCAACTCAGCAAAAATTAATAGTCAGTCTAGGCTCTTTAGTTACTTTTTTGCAACCCTTGCATTATTAACGTATGAAAGTCCCTTTTTACTCTTTTTTGCCGCTCCATTTTTAAAGAAAAACACCCAGAATAGGAAGCAAATTTTTATTCATAGTCTAATTTTAACTACTATTTTATTTTTATATTTAGGCTTAAGAAAAATAGCAGGCGAATCCAGAATATCCCAGTTAGCACCCTGGGAAACCTTACAAAAATTTCTTTATCAAATTATTGCTGGTCCGATCGTGGTTAGTGGAACTTTTTTGCTTCGGCCCTGGCAAATTTTAAGCAATCTAAATGTTATCTACTTGATCATTTTATTGATAGCAATAGTCTGTTTTTATGGAATTATAACCTACCTTTACGAAGAGCAATTTAAAGTCAGCTATCATGATTTTTCGAGTCACTTTCAGATTGCCGAACTCATCAGAATGCTAAAACTAGGTTTGGTGATGATGTTTTTAGCCTATCCTTCTGCTATTTTATTAGATGTGAATATCATTGATGGCAGAGCTTCCAGAGTCCATTTTCCAGCAGTGATAGGCACTACTCTTGTGATGGGTTCTTTGTGGAATCTGTTATTTATCATTACCTATTCTAAACAGTTTTTAAAAACAATTATTAAGGTAATTTTATCTACTTATTTGGCATTCTTGGTAGCTTTTTCGATTAGTGTTCAGCAATATTATGCCCTGAGTTGGCAATATCAACAACACTTTTGGCAGGATATTTTAACCTTGTCGCCAGATATTACCCAAAATACTGTTATTTTAGTGCAGTCTCCCAATTTACAATGGGGAAAACAAATTAATCCCTTTGATTGGAGTGTTCCTTCTGTTTTAAGTTCTATTTATAAGTTTCCCCGTGATTGGAAATTTCCGCCGAGGGTTTATGTTTTAAATTCCATCCCTCAATCCGTTGATTCATGGAAAGGAATGATTAAGTCCGATGGCAATTTTTTGATTTCCAATCAAAATCAAGGGGTTAGATTTCACTATAATTGGGAACCAGATAGAATCGTCGAGTCCAAAGATATTATTTTATTGGTTGAAGAAAATAAAAAGCTCGTTCGTCAATCCCAAGTCACCCTAGCCGATGGTCGAAAAATTGGGCTAAAACCAGCGAATCCCAACTCCCCCTTTCCTTCTTTTCCTACCAGTGTCATCTTTCCTCATTTAATTCCTGCTTCTGTCTCTTCGCCTTCCCAAGGAAGGGCTTCTGCGATTTACATGGAGCCTCAAAAGTGAATAAGCTTTTTCAATCTTATATCTTTAAGAAGTGTTCTAATTCCACGCTCAAGTATGGTTGAAAAAAAGTTGGTGTTTTTTCCGAATTTATGGTATTCTCCGAGATGAACACAGTGGTAACTTTAAGTGCAGTGCATTGCCTGACTTTTTGCCTTTATTTAGTTATGGAATACTGATATTATGAGTTATTTGGACTTTTTCTCTAAAGATTGTTTACGTTATATTCCCTCCTCCAGGCTTTCTCAAAAGAAAGTATTGGTTGTTGGTTGTGGCAATGGTGGTGATTGCGCTCCGTTTGTTGAGGCACAGGAAGTTCATGGGATTGATATCTGTGATGATATCGGTCAGAATTTTATTCACGATAAAGTTCAGTACTTTCAAGAATCTGCTGAGTCTATGAACAGAGAGTCAAATTATTACGATTTGGTGTTCTCCGTTGCAACTTTAGAGCATATTCATAATCTTGAAGCGGCTTTCGCCGAGATTTTACGAGTCACGAAATTAGGAGGATTAATCTACTGTGTAGCAGCCCCACTGTGGAATTCCTATGAAGGTCATCATACTTATGGGGTATTTCCTGAATTTCCCTGGATTCACCTGCGTTTATCCCCTGAGGAATTAATTCACTACATTGAGGCCAGGGAGGATATAGGCTCTTATACTTATATTGGCAATTCTACATCCATTCAAAAATCCAAGATTCAAGATTTAGTCAGCTTTATGTTTTCTGATTATTTTAATCGTATTTCAGCTGAAACCTATTTGAGAATAGCCGATAGTCTAGATGTCTCTTATTGTATTCGTAACGATATTTGGCATGAGGGACAAGCTCTACTGACTTCTGATATTCTTAAGGAGTTACAAGCCAAAGGATTTAGTCAAGAAGAGCTTTTATCAGTTTCCCATACCTTTGTAGCCATCAAGTAAAACTATTAAGAAAAATACAACGCTAAGTCGAACAAAAGAACTCATGAGTGAACTCGCTCCCCATAACCCATCTCTGAGGGCTGACTATCAAAAGCACCAGGACAATCTGGATGACTCCGTTCTTCAGTTAGATCGTCAAGCCTTTCAACGGTTAGCTAACTTAGGCTACCATCCCACCATTGTCTTTGATATTGGTGCCTCTGACGGTGTTTGGTCTTTCTATATGAAACAAGTCTTGCCCCAGGCTAACTTTCACCTCTTTGAGCCACTGATTGATCACAGTCCTGACTATCGCCAGTTTATGGAGGAAACCTTAAGAATTTATCCGTCCTTCTCCTTGCACAAGTATGCACTAGGCGATCGCAATGGGACTGTGGCCATGACTGTCTTCGACAATATTTTAGCCAGCAGTTGTCTGAGCGTGACTCCTCCCGATCAAGAGACACGAATCGTCGAGATTCCCATGCTAAGGTTGGATGAAGCAATGCAACAATTGAATCTACCCCAACCTCAGGTCATTAAAATTGATACCCAAGGTAATGAGTTAAGTATTTTGAAGGGGGCTACCCAGACCCTAGCCAAAGTGGAAGTTCTTTTGCTAGAATGTTGGCTGTATCGTGGCTATGGGCCAGAAACCCCCCTATTAACGGAAATTGCTAACTGGCTACTTCCCTTCAATTTCCGACTATGGGATGTTACTGAGCCTTATCGAAACCCAGAGGGGATTTTGGCTTCCCTAGATTGTGTCTTTGTCCACACGAATGCCAGTTTTTCCAAAAATTGGTACTATTAAAGCCTTCTACTCCCTTATTTCTGCGGGAACTAATCAGGTTCTAGAGAAGTCGTAGCCCACCTAGATGCAAAATCAATTACCAGCTAAGCGATGAACTTTTTTTGAATCTTGATTACTGCCAAGTCTAGTGGAACTAAATGAACCGAGATCTTGACAAAAGCAATGGTTTTTAGTTACTCTTAGACTCGATAAACCTGATAACATATCTCTACTCTGATCACCGCCATGATGTGGTTACATAACCTTTACTATTTGTCATCATGATGTAGCTATCACCCTCTAAGTAAAACTTTTGGAGTTCAAAGAAAACTATGGCTCTTCTTCCTAGCAGTGCTTTAACCTTCCTCAATATTGCCTATTTTAAGGCTCCAGTTTCCCCCATTAGCTTTAATCAAGCTACCTATAGTTGGGTAGAGGCTGTACAGGGATGGGCGGCAGCCGCTTCTGATCCTGCGACCTTTAACAGCCTCACCAATGGCAATCCCCCAACCTACGGATATCTCATTTCTCCTAGTACAGGAAATGCGGAACAGTACGTTAAGGATGTCTATCAGAATCTTTTTGGTTCCGGCCCTTCCGCAGAGCATCTCACTTATTGGAAAAACTGGCTGGCACAGTTTGGCAATAATATCTATATTGGCAAAGACGGAACCAACTATGGCATTGCCAGCTATAAGGCTTTAGTTGTCGCAGTTTACGAATATGCCACCGCAGACGAGATTGCTGCCCTCACTAACCGTCAAGAGGTTTCGCAGTATTTCAGCACCTCCATGCAGAATAATCCTTCGGGAAGTGTGCCTTCGTTTAATACTGCTCAGTATAATGCTGGGTGGGCCAGTATTAGCACGGTTACTAAAGATCCCGCTAGCGTAGCAACAGCTAAAGCAAGTATCGATCAGTTTGTAGCAACGACGGGTAGTGTGGGCAACAGTTTTGTGTTAACGCCCAATCCGGACACTAAGTCAGGAAACCAGTTCTTGGCTCCTCCCGTAGCCGGTCAGGCAGGGGGTGTTCTGAATACCTTTACTTCGGGTGATCAGTTAACGGGAACGGGAACTAATCCCACCCTGACCATTCTCTGGCAGCAGGATACGGCGAATATTACCACTGTTCAGCCTAGCCTGTTAAAGGATGTCAGTACCTTGAATGCGACTCTAGTGGGCAACAATCTGACGGTTCTTTCCACCTTCGTTACAGGTCTGAAGACGGTCAATATCAATGACACCAGTGGTAATTTGACAATGACTAACCTCCAGTCGGCCCTGGAGACGATTTCTATCAGTCGTAGTTTTAGCGGCTCTGATGCTACCTTCACTATTGCTGATGCGGCTTTAGCAGGCACTGAAGATGCTCTAGCAATTAAGCTGAATCAAGTTGTTCCCGCAGCTCTCCCTGGTTTGAATACTAAGCTCGCAGTAAGTAACCTTGCTGGGACGGGCGGCTACGAGAAAGTTTCCGTGAACAGCGCCGGTTTCGACAACACCATCGAAATGGCAGGGGTCGCAGGGCTGAAGTCCTTAACCATTACTGGTGATAAAGCTTTAACTCTTGCCGGCGCTACTTCCCTAGCGAATACGGTAACGCTAGTAGATGCGAGCGCGTTTAATGCGGATTTGACCGTAACAAATGTCGCTCCCACTGGCAACTTAGAGTTTAAAGGCGGCCTAAAAGTTGATACTTTTACCCTCAGCGCGACGGCGGGTAATCACACCCTATCGGGAGGGGCTGGCGATGATAATCTCACCATTGGCAATAATAGTACGGTGAAGGTATCTGGAGGAGATGGTGATGATCGCATTACTTTCACTGACGGCTTCACTAAAACCGATGTTATTGCTGGTGATGCTGGGGTTAATACCTTAGCGTTTGCAACTCCTGCCAACGCAGAGGCGATCACGGAGGAAGATGCGAACATCACAGGTATCCAAACCTTAGCCTTAACCACGGCTGGTACTGGCAATGCAACCCTTCGGGCGGACTTCTTTGGCAATGATGTCAACACCGTTACTCTGGAAAGTGGTACTGTTGCCGCTGGCGCATACACCATTCGTTATAACACCGGAGAAAATACCCTTAACATTTGGGGTACTCCCGTAGTCAATGAAACTGGTTTATTAACGTTGGCAACTAACGGTACGGCGACCACCGACAAGGTTACGGTGAACTTAGTTGGCCGTCCCGCAGTGGGTTCAAACGATATCACGATTGGTGGTCTTGCGCTCAACCCTGTGGATGGTACCACAAAACTCTTTACGGAACGCTTGGTGATTAACTCTAGCGATGCGCTCACGGTTCATACTATTGTTGGTGGCATCACCCTTGCTGAAGTCCCTGGAGTAATCGAGACAGTTACCGTGACAGGGAATTCAGGTCTTGTTGTTTTCGGCAGTCCCATTACAGGTTCCATTACAGCAGATAAAGTGGACGCTTCGGCCCTAACCGGTACTGCTGGTTTGACAATGCTGACTAAGATGGGAAATGCCGCCAATGGCGCGACGGTTCTTGGCTCTCTCACTGGCAATAATACGTTACAGGGCTCGGTCTTCAATGATCAACTTACGGCGGGTGGAGCCGGCGACATTTTACAGGGCAATGCCGGTGCTGATACCTTAACCGGTGGGGCAGGCGTTGACACCTTTGTACAAACTGCTGGGGCAACTGTCGCACTGACACAGGGTCCAGCTATCGGTGGTTTTGGAACTGCTACCTTAACCAATGCAACTGTCGCCCAGTTGACCAACTTAACTGCCCCTCCTCCTGCACCGGTTGATCCTCTCTCTGGCCCCGATATCGTTCAAGGCTTCCAGTCCACTGACCTGTTCCGAACAGGAGTTGCGGCCAACTATACCTTGTTAGCCGCGGGTGGTGCTATTGCTGCCAATCAAAACTTTGGTATCCGAGGTAACTACACTGCCACTGGCACTGGTGCTGGTACTTTTACCGTCAATATTGCGGCAGGTAACGATCTGCTGGTATTTACGGCAGCTGGTGCTGGATTGAACGTTGGTGCCAACTTGGGAACCAACTTAACTGTCCTTCAGGGAGGTGGCGGATTAGCCCTAGCGGCAGCCAACTTCGTCGTCTAAATTTTATCCGCAGAGATTGGTTTTGTCTGTGTCTAATTTAGTCCGATTTGTATCGTGCCAAGGTTCTACCCTGGCACGATAAAAGGGAGGGTCTCCCTCCCTTCTCTGCTCCCGTGGTCTAGTCATAGTAGGGTTAATTCATCAATAAACTCTCATAGTAGGGTTAATTCATGAATTAACCCTACTTTTGATAAGGGGGGTGTTGATCCCCCCTTCCCCCCTTGATAAGGGGGGTGTTGATCCCCCCTTCCCCCCTTGATAAGGGGGGTAATAGCTTCAATTTCCTCGCGACTTTTCTGGGGGAAATCGCTTTAAGAGTTCCTGCTTGGAACAATGGAGGAGTAAAGGAGTAAATTCTTCCGGAGGCAGTTGTAAAATCCGGCTGATAATAGCTTGCAGTGGTGGGTCTAACTCACCAAAACGGACTCGGAGCAGGTTTTCCACCACCAAACGTTCTCCCTCTTGCAGACCTTGTTCTTCTCCTTCGGCCAGTGCCTCTTGATAGACTCTCGTTTGTTTTAAATCACTTAGTCCAAACATAGCTTCAATTTCCTCGCGACTTTTCTGGGGGAAGTAGTAGGGTTAATTCATGAATTAACCCTACCTTTGATAAGGGGGGTGATAGCTTCAATTTCCTCGCGACTTTTCTGGGGGAAATCGCTTTAAGAGTTCCTGCTTGGAACAATGGAGGAGTAAAGGAGTAAATTCTTCTGGAGACAGTTGTAAAATCCGGCTGATAATAGCTTGAATTTCTGGGTCTAACTCACCAAAACGGACTCGGAGCAGGTTTTCCACCACCAAACGTTCCCCCTCTTGCAGACCTTGTTCTAGACCCCGTTCTAAACCCCGTTCTAAACCCCGTTCTAGACCCCGTTCTAGACCCCGTTCTTCTCCTTCGGCCAGTGCCTCTTGATAGACTCTCGTTTGTTTTAAATCACTTAGTCCAAACATAGCTTCAATTTCCTCGCGACTTTTCTGGGGTAATTTGTAAATAATGATACTTTCGATTAGATTAATT
>NZ_JADBVM010000031.1:0-3808 GCF_020244875.1 Microcystis sp. M44BS1 | reverse complement strand
GGAAATCGGTAAGGAAATTGGCAAGGAAATTGGCGCGTTAGAAAAAAGCCGCGATGACATAAAAACAGTTTTAACTGTGCGGTTTGGACAGATTTCTTCAGAAATTGAAGAGATAATCGGCAAAATGACTAACCCTACTATCTTAGAAGAGCTACTAAAATTAGCAGCTACCGCTAATTCTCTCGCAGAATTTAAGCAGTCTTTGGCAAAAATCCAATAATCTTATCCAATATCTAGAAAACGGGTTTCTTGTCTTTGAGAAACCCGTTTTCTGTATAATGTTAATTTCTGTTATGGAAGTCTTGACAAATTCGGGACTGTTAGGCTAAAACTGTTAGCAATAAACCTTTACAGTTAATATCATGACTTCTTCTCTTTTGCCGATTCTTCCTTCTGTTTACGATGTTTTGTTCGATTTTGCCCAATCTGATGGCTTGAGTCAAGCTAATCAGGTGGATAGTGTGAGAAATCAAGGTTTAACCGCACCGAATTTAATTTGACTTTCTCTGATTCATGAATAAACCTGATTGAGAAAACAATAAGTATATCTTATGTCCTAATTGACGGTAGAAAAAAACGCTCTTAAGATAGTAGAAACCATTAATTGATGTTTTGACAGTCTTCAACCCTAACCCACACCGGCTAGTTAAACGGTTGTTTAAAACCGGCTGACTTGGCTGAATAATTAATAGCAAAGCAATTTGTGGGCAATGTCCACCCTACATTACTAAATTATGGTTAAAGCTAAAAGCTTTGCCAATAATTTGATTTTAGATCATTTTCTACAATTGAAAAACATATTACTCAAAGCCATGAGCAACCCAAATATTGATTTAAATCCAGCGCAGTGGAGTTTCAGAGGAAACTCATCTGATATAAGTAATGCCATCAATGCAATTACATCTCGATTTTCAAGCGATCGCGGCAATGTTATTGATGGATATTCCGCTACGAAGTTAGTTGTTGACAAGTTCTTAGCCAATCCAAAGGTGACAAACCAGCAACTTATTCAAATTTCCAAAAGTACATTAGATAAATTTTCGGCTGACGACTCGACCGTTCCCACGAAATACCCCGATTATGATAAAAAACCTGGCCATCTGATGGCGGTGGACGCATTTTATATGCTTACTGGCAATCCCAAAGGCCAAGTTTCTACAAAGCTTAATGGTTTGGGTTTTACTGGTACTTCAAGTCTCCTCATTACTTATGCAGAAAACAATCCCGCACTGCTATTAGGAACAATAGAACATGATTTAACAGACTATCTTCAAGATGCAGGCGTTACCAATCTAAACACTTCTCTTTGGGGAATAGCAGACAAAGCCGCTTCTGCGTTGGTTATGTTTGCAGAAACTTTGGTTGCTGGATATATTCCATCAGAAGAGGAAATCTTCAATGTCATGGGTACGCGCCAGTTGCCAACTAGAGAAATGGAACTAAGGCAAACTGTTACTAGGTTAGGAAATGTTAGTTCAACTCTCGCTACTAAGTTAGCAATGCACTATGGAAATGAAGACTTCGGGAGTCAATTAATTGCCGCAACTGCAACAAAAACCCTTGGCGGGTGGTTAGGAGATAATTTAGCTTATCAACTGGCAAGTGTGGGAAGCTCAATACCAGCACGAGCTTTATATACAAGACTTTATGGGAACTTTACTAATACATTGTTGGGTTTTGGTAGTTCTGCAATTAGTCAAGCTTTTTCAGAGAAATTTGATATAGAAGATCCCCTTGCTCAAATTGCGATTGATCAAGTTACTGCTTCACTAACTAATCATATTTTTTCTGGGTTAACTGAGGCTGCTTTTGGCAAATCGTTTGCTGTTAATTATTTAGGAGTAGATCCTAATATAAACCTCAGCCTTACAAAAGCATCAATTATTGGAGAGGTTGTTAATACGGGGTTTGGCGCATTGCAATCTTTCGCAAGCACTCAACTTTTTAATTATGTCGATAAGGTATGGACGGGGGCTGACTTAAATAATTTTGGTGCTTCGATTGGTGGAGTAATCGGTGGTTTTATTGTTCCCGGAATTGGAAACTTTTTAGGCTCTGTTGTTGGTGGATGGGCGTGGAATCTGATCGCTAATAAAGATCCTCGTGCTTATTATTCTGTATATTACAATGCTGCAACGGGTAAGTTTGTCAGTCAATTTAGCTTTGAAGCAGAGGGTGGAAAACCAGAAGTTGCTCAACAGATGGCTCAATCTGCATCAGATACGCTTCAGTTGATTGCTGGAATGATTGGGGGAACTCCTTTAACCATTACGGCAACGGAGTATGGACATTATGAAAAAGAGTTTGTTTTTAATATTGGGGGTAGTGGTAAAAATTCTTTCTCCAATGCACAAACAGCTTTATATAATGGCATTATTAAACAGTTGAAAACGCTGAATATTCAAGGGGGTGATCCCTATATGAAGCGTTTAATCGCTCTACCTTCATACAACTCTGATATCAAAGGTTTATTTACTGATTTGGGTGTTGCTAAGGAGTATAGTGTTCATAAGGCTGATCCTATTCTCTACGGTCAAGCTATTTTAAATGTTGATAATGCAGATGCACGAAAATATTTACTAGATGATTGGCGTAGGGTACAAACAAGAGCAAAACAGCTAACCCTTGATGCTTTACCTGGGGATGATGGGAGTGAGTTTATTGCTGGTACTGTTGGTAATGATTCCATTGATGGTGGTGTGGGTAATGATTTCCTTTTTGGTGATCAAGGAAATGATTATTTAAGCGCTGGAGCAGGTAATGATAGACTGCAAGGAGGAGATGGTAGAGATACCCTTTTGGGTGGAGATGGGGATGATACGCTCATTCCTAATTCTGCGGGTGCAGGGGATAGTCTAGATGGAGGAGTGGGAACAGACACGCTAATTCTTGATTACAGTAATTATAATCCCGATGGATCGAATTGGAATGGTATCTACAATACAGATGGAAATACAGTTAAATATCAATCTGATTATAATAAAATTATCATTAGTTACAGCAACATTGAACGATTCAATATTACGGGAACGAGGCTTAGCGATACCCTCCAAGGAAGCGAGGGAGACACTCTTGATGGTGCTGGTGTATCTGAATATGAACGGTTAATTCATGACTATGATCGGTTAATTCTTAACTTAGCTAATGCTACAAGTACAGTATCTATCGACCTCACTCAAACTAACGATCAAGTAGCTTATAAAAATACCAAGGTTAGCAACTTTGAAACTATAGAAAAGATTACTACGGGTAGTGGTGATGATACGATCAAGTTGAATGTAGCTGGTTCATCGGGAAATGGCACTGTTGACGGAGGAACGGGAACAGATACACTTATTCTCAATTACAGTAATTATGACAAGTACACTGAGTATTACATTCATGGTCCTGATTACGGCATTTATACAGATGGGAATACAGTAAAAGCTAAATTCGGTTCTTATCTTCTAGCAAGCTACAGCAATATCGAACGATTGAACATTACAGGATCACAGTTTAGCGATACCATAACAGGAAGGGAAGGAGATACTCTTGATGGTGGTGGGGGAACTGATCGCTTAACTCTTAACTTAGCTAATGCCACAAGTGCGATATCTATTGATCTAACCCAAACCAGCGATCAAGTAGCCTATAAAAATACCAAAGTCAGCAACTTTGAAACTGTAGAAAAGATTACTACAGGTAGTGGTGATGATATCATTAAATTAAATCCGTCTGCTTCAGGTGGAAACGGCACTATTGACGGGGGAGCAGGAACAGATACACTGATTCTCGATTACAGTAATTACAGTTCTAGGAGTTCCGATGC
>NZ_JADBVM010000309.1:0-26792 GCF_020244875.1 Microcystis sp. M44BS1 | reverse complement strand
TGATAACTGATAACTGATAACTGATAACTGATAACTGATAACTGATAACTGATAACTGATAACTGATAACTGATAACTGATAACTGATAACTGATAACTGATAACTGATAACTGATAACTGATAACTGATAACTGAAGGGGAATAGACAATCAGTTTTTAATAACTGAATTTAGTACCAGACGCTTCACTAATTGGAAGTAAAAAAATTGTAGGGTTAATTCATGAATTAACCCTACACATTGTTGACCTAATCCTGAGCTTAAAGCTCGTCTCGTTTCTATTAATTAAACTTGCTAAGAAGTTAAAAGATTATGCTTAAGACATCTTCTTTCTCGTTGCCTGTTTCCATTAATTAAACTTGCTAAGAAGTTAAAAGCCGAATTTTCAAGCCGCCTCTAAGGCCCTTACTCACTCACCGTTTCCATTAATTAAACTTGCTAAGAAGTTAAAAGAAGCGCAAGCGCAAGCGCAAGAAGATTACCAAGCCTGAGTGTTTCCATTAATTAAACTTGCTAAGAAGTTAAAAGTAGTGGCCATACTGTATGGCCTCTTAGTAATTGCGTTTCCATTAATTAAACTTGCTAAGAAGTTAAAAGAAAACTGGAAGGGGCCCAAACCCCCCAAGACCAAGTAAGTTTCCATTAATTAAACTTGCTAAGAAGTTAAAAGAAGAAAGAAGCGCGTGCTGCTTTCTACTTTGTGAGTTTCCATTAATTAAACTTGCTAAGAAGTTAAAAGCCGATATACACTCCTTGCAATCCGAGTGTCCGTATTTTTGTTTCCATTAATTAAACTTGCTAAGAAGTTAAAAGAAGCTACAACAGCTGAAGGGCGTAGAAGGCTTAGGGAGGTTTCCATTAATTAAACTTGCTAAGAAGTTAAAAGAACTGGAATTGCGTGAAGCAATCCAGTTAGCTCCCATCGTTTCCATTAATTAAACTTGCTAAGAAGTTAAAAGAATTAGCGGCGGAGACCAAAACATCTCTTCCGTTATTCATCGGGTTTCCATTAATTAAACTTGCTAAGAAGTTAAAAGAATTGCTAGAAGAGGGCAACGCTCTCTACCTTAAGTTTCCATTAATTAAACTTGCTAAGAAGTTAAAAGTGGTAACAAAAGTTAGTGATGAACAATTACTAGAGGTTTCCATTAATTAAACTTGCTAAGAAGTTAAAAGACAATCAACAGCCAATTACCTTGTCCGATATACACTGTTTCCATTAATTAAACTTGCTAAGAAGTTAAAAGCAGGGTGGGAAATCCTACTGGGCTTACCGCTCCCATGCGTTTCCATTAATTAAACTTGCTAAGAAGTTAAAAGGGATTCACTGGCTTTCTGATGACGATCTTTACGAAGTTTCCATTAATTAAACTTGCTAAGAAGTTAAAAGCAGAACGGTGCAAAAGTAGAGCAAACCGCCTTTTTTGGTTTCCATTAATTAAACTTGCTAAGAAGTTAAAAGATTCAAAACCACAAAACAAATGAAATTTGCTTTTCTGTTTCCATTAATTAAACTTGCTAAGAAGTTAAAAGAAATGAAATTCAGATCAAAATCATCGCCGATATAGCGTTTCCATTAATTAAACTTGCTAAGAAGTTAAAAGACCAACCAAAAACTTTGCAACTTGATTGTTGCTTGTGAAAAAAGGTTTCCATTAATTAAACTTGCTAAGAAGTTAAAAGCTTTACCGTCTTTTCCAATCCACCGAGGATTGGGTTTCCATTAATTAAACTTGCTAAGAAGTTAAAAGGATGCTGAATTCAAAACCACAAAAATGGAAAAGTTTGGTTTTGTTTCCATTAATTAAACTTGCTAAGAAGTTAAAAGTAAACTCAGTGTCAAAAACTTTTTTTGACCTTCGCGTTTCCATTAATTAAACTTGCTAAGAAGTTAAAAGACTAGCTTGGCAAAACTAGGCTGTATAAGGATTGTACAGCAATTTTTCGTGGGATATTGAAAAGCATAGACATTATTAATAATAATTCTCAATAGTTACCTCAGTCATAAGGCTCAAAGCCTTACTGGACAAGGCATCGACGCACCTCAACGAAAACTCTAGATTTTCAGCCATTGTGTCTAACCCGCGAAAAATATTGATAACTGATGACTGACTTTAATCCGTGATCAATGAGATTGTCACCTTGAGGCTGTTATCAGATTGGCTTTCGACCTTTATCCTTTTAATTGATCCGGCAAAAGGCGATCGAACGACGGCGATCGAGGATAACCGATCGTCGATCGAGGAGATTCTCTCCTTAAGCTGAGTGAGTTTAAATTCTCGATCGAGATTTTGCTGGGATACGGTGATAGCAGATTGATTAGCCTCTTCATTCCGCCGGGCTATAGCGATCTGATATTCGTATTCCCTCTGATTTTGGCTTTCTTTGGCGGCTCTTAGCCTTGCCTGAGCGATTTCTAGCTCCGCTCTCGCAGATTCTACTGCTTCCTTTAGTGCGCTGATTGATTCCTTGCGCCCCTGCTCAACTTGCTTATATTCAGCTTCCCTAAACTTGTACTCTGCTTGGCGTTTCTCCCAGTTCGATCGCACTTCTTTAAGTTTCTCTGTTTCGTGTTCGAGCATCTCCGGCGGGATGCCTTTGATTTGGGCTATAGCCTCGATTTTTTTCTGCTGTAGCTCCACTTCCCGATAGGCTTGTTCGATCGCTGCTTTGGCAAAATCCACATTTGCCCGGGCCGTGATAAAAGGATCATTACTGAGGGCGCTCTGATAATTTCGCTGGGATTGGGAGAATTTTAGCTCTGCTTGCTGTATCGCCGCTTCTTCGATCGCAAAGCTGGCTGGTGGGATTTCCCGGATAGGGGGGGATATTCTTAATTGTGGCACTGGTGTTTGTTCGATCTTGGCGATCGATAGCAGGGTTTCTCTTCGCTCCCTGTTGAGCCTCGATCGCTCCCCATCACGATCAGCGATTATCTGCCCCCTGGTGACTTTATCCCCTTCTCTCACCTTAAGATCGCTGGGGTTAGCGATCGATAGATTGATTTTCAGGCGCTTGGGTGTGGCGCTTTTGCTAGGGGTTAAGTTTATTTCCGCTTCCACTGGTCTGTTTGTGGTTGAGGTCGGCTGTGCCAGTGCGATCGGTGTGGTTAGTAGTACAGCGAGAACAATAGATCGGATCATATCAGTGGAAGGGGGCTGGTGTGATGATTCGTGCTGTTAGGGTTCCGTAAGCAAATTGTCCCGATAAAATCTCGATCGCTTTTTCGATCGGGCAGTAGGAGAGATCGATCAAGTTTCCAGATTTGGTTAGGGTCGGGTATTGGTCCGGCGGGTTGGTGTTGAAAATATCATCGGGTTCGTCGATCTCGATTTTGCCGCTTAGATAGATGCCGCTTGTTTCATCAGCGAAGGCTTGCAGTATGCCATTTACCTCATCATCATTAAAATTGATCACCTTTTCGCGGGTGGTGGCCGTCTTTCCTGTCTCTGCGGTGATCCGCGAGATGGTGATTTGATCCTCGGTTTTATAGATTCCTCGGTTATTTTGCACGATGAAATCTGTTCCCTCTTGGGCGATCAGAAAGAATCGGCTATCGATCGAGGCTCGATCGTTTACCTTATTGCCTTGGATATTTACCCAGATATGATGATCGGCTCCGTATCGATTGTACGCGGCTTCCACGCCCTCGCGAACCCCTAGCAATTGATTGAATGAGAGCATTAATCCTCCTGACGATTGCAGATTGATCGACCAGATCGAGAGTAATAGTGCTAGACCTAGCACCCAATACTCGATCGTGCTGCCGGTCCGCAGTCGGAAGTTAGGGTTATTCCCATAGATCGCCCGCACGGGTGAGGGGTAAAATAAGCCCACACCTTCCTTGGTAAAGGTATCGGAAAAACAGGATAGTAAATGCCCCAATGGTAGGCATAGCCAAAGTTTCAGGGAGAAATAATAGGCGATCGGTAGAGAGATCAGCGCGATAATCCCCGTCGCCATTAGTGAGTGGGTGATAGTTCTATGTGAGTATCTTTGTTCTATGAAGCTGGCGATCGGGTAGCATATTCTGCCCATCATTGATTTAGTGGTATCGAGATCAGGAAGTTGGGAGCCAATGATCGATAATCCAAGTCCTAGAGGCGTAATTTCGCCTAATAGTAGAGTAGTTCCCGCCACGGATAGGGCGGCGTGGGTGAGGGCCATCATATTATTTTTTTCCTAAAGGCTTTCTTCTTGCGGCTTGATTTAGTCCGATTCCCATATAGCGCAGGGATATTGCGATCAGCATTGCTATCCCTCCGAAAATATATAATGATCGATCACCCAATCCCAAACCGACAAATCGGATAATCCCTAGTGCTGTAAAAATGGCATTGATAAAGGGCGCGACATTGACGTATTCGCTTCCTTTTCCTTCTGGGAAATGGCGGCCTAGTTTCGCCTCTTGTACTGCTTGCTTGGCCAGCATGGGATTAGAGCCAGCGATCGATTGTAGGCGGGCTATTTTGCTAGGGGTTAACGAGAAATTGATCGCTATGGCTTCGCGGATCATAATTTCCCGGATTTGTGCCTCACTGAGGCGGCCTAGCTCGATCTTCGACATTTTTAGGAAGATGCCAGTTTTAATCTCTGCGATCGATAACAGCACGAGGATTGCTCCCGTTTCTTGCACTATTTCTAGCCAATACAGGAGTGAGGCAGCCCATCGGTGGGCATTATCGCAGATCAAAAGATAGCGATCGTTAATATTGTTCGCTATCTCCTGCTTAAGTGCGTCCCCCTTGAGGGGTTTTCCTTTCTCGTCGGTCGCGTCGATGTTCCACTGTTCGGCGATCGATTTCAGGGTGGCCGCCGTGCTGCCGCTATAGTTTGCCATTGCTATTTGGTAATCGCCGCCGATAACCCCTAGCAAAGTTTCGGCCAGGGTGGTCTTGCCGCTTCCAGCTTCGCCCACCACCAGTATTGATTTTCCCGCCTCGATCGCTGTGATCATTTCCCTAAGCTCTTGATCATAGAGACTTAGGCGGTTTTCATTTTCGCGATCAGGCTTAATGCGTACTTCTCGGGGTCGATCGACTTTGGGGCTACAGCCTCCTCCGTCGCCCGAACCTTCGATCGCAGGTCTTCTGGCAGTAGATCAGGATTATCTTTGTATTGAGCCGCTAGTATATTCTGAGCCATGAGTAATCCTGCCGCCTGCTCCTGAGCGACGCGGATCAGTTGATTAATTTGATTCCCTTCCTCTGCGGTGGTGTATTCGATTGATGGCGTGGCGGACTCGATCGAGCCTGATTCTGATATTGCTAATTTTCCTGGTTTGGGGAAGTGGATCATCTGCTTTCCTTGCTTCATCCACTCATGGAGATCGTCGAGGATCTGAATTTCTGCCGAAAATAGAAAGCTTATTCCTTCGCTTTGCCGAATGCTTATCTCTAGGAACTCTAGGCGCTTATAGGTCACGCTCTTGCCAATTCCGTACCTTTGGTTTAACTTCCCTATCAATTCCCCTTTTGATTCCGAGAGTAATTCTTTCGTATTTTCCATGACTTTTATCCCTATAATTTTTAAAACTACCCAAATATTTATTTTTCGGGTGGGGGTGAAATTCCTCAATTTAGAGGGTTAAAGCGGCTCAGTCTGATTTTGCCTTATGGAAAAATATCAGAGGCTTTTCTCTTGATTTCGGAATTTTGGTGATTTTAGTTTAATTTTTTTCCTCTTTGCTTTCCAGAAAATCTTTATACTCTCTTAAGACTTTCCGTGCCTTCGGTGAATCGATCGCCTCTAGAATCTCGTTGATCGGCTTGCCTAGGCGATCGAGTTCTTGTATCTGTTCGATCTTTTCAGCGATCACATAAATCGATCGCTTCTTGCCCGCGAATTCTACTTGATAGGATATCTGCGGGTACTTTTTCCCATATTTCCCATGATTGGCGTAGGTGGTGATAAAAGTCCCCGATCCGCTTCCTCGTCGCCGTCGTGGGCGTTTTGGTATTTCTTCTAAGTTCTCTTCGAACCGGGTCTTTTGGGCTATGGGAGTGAATCGTTCGCATTCCTTTGCGTTTTCTTCTGTAAAATATTTCGGGCTGGCTAGGCAGGTAAGCAAGATGCTCGAAATCCTCTGGCAGAGAGAGCATGACAGACATTTGCTAGGGGTTAACTGCATTTCTTCTTTTACTCCGTTAACCCCTAGCAAAGTTTTATCAGTTTCGCCCTGGGGTGGTTTGCTAGGGGTTAACTCTTCCATCGATGCTTGCTTATTCTCTTTAACCCCTAGCAAAGTTTTGTCAGTTTCGCCCTGGGGTGGTTTGCTAGGGGTTAACTCCATTTCTTGCTTATTCTCGTTAACCCCTAGCAAAGTTTTATCAGTTTCGCCCTGGGGTGGTTTGCTAGGGGTTAACTCCATTTCAAACAGGGTTCTCGGTTCTGCTTTCTCTCTTAGGAGTATTCGTTTTCCCTTGCTTTGCTCCCATTTCTCCAGCCAAGCAAGGGGATAAGCAAATTTAGTCGTCTCCTTGATGGGGATTTTTAGATAAATTTTTGTCCCGTCTGGTTTTATGGCTTCGATTGTACGGCTTGCTGTAGCTTCTATGTAAGTAAATTCCCACGTTAAGCCGCGAAATTTGAAAGAATGGGAATTATACCAGTTATTTTGATTCATTTTTTCCCTCCTTTCCGCAATTTATTTGCGAAATCTGGGGCTATTTTCTCTAGGGATGCTCTTAATTCTTCTCTTGTGCAGCGTGTAAAGCTTTCTCCTGATTTAGCTCTTTGCCATGCAATCAATTCCCCTGGCCTCGATCGCATTCTGATCAAAGGCTCACCATGGCGATCTCGTGGCAGTAATTCTGGGGGAATATCCTCCGTGATTTCTCCTCTGGCGTATTGATACCATTCGAGAAATTCCTTTGATAGTTCCTTAGTTGAATTCCCCTGTATTTGGGAGATTTGATAGAGAAATACTGCGTATTTACTCTTTATCGTTCCCGCAGTTTTTTTTATGTGATTTATCGCTCTTTCTGCTTGGCATTCTCCATATTTATCGATCGCTTCTTCGATTTTTTTATTGATTGGAATATCTAATTCGGTAAGGCGATCGATTATTTCTTGAGAGATTTTGCTAGGGGTTAATTTATCTTCCGAGAAAATTTCATCACCGACCCCATCCGTTGCGGTCTGGGAGGTCTTAATAGTCTTAATAGTCTTAGAGGTTTCCGAACCTTTGTCCTGTAAGGGTTCTAGCTCCCCTTGGCGATCCTGCTGTCGTTCTGGCGATCCTAGGATCGCCTTGGCGATCCTAGGATCGCCTTGGCGATCCTGCTGTCGCTTGGCGATCCTAGGATCGTCAAGCTCTTCTGTATTTTTTCGGTAGCTGAAGCTTTTGATTTCAAGTTCGATTAAGCCTAGTGATTCCAGTTTTTTAAGGGTTCGCTGAACCGTGCGTCGGGTCACGTCTAGGTTTTCGGCGATTACTGAGGTATCGAGTTCTTGAAAGCGATCGCCAAAGGGATTAGCGGCCATTAAGTAGAGATAGATTACGATCTCTGTTTCTGTCAGTTTCCCCGATAGGCTTGTTAGCTCGGTTACTGTGATTGGGTAGAATTTCTGCGTTATCATGGTTGTAGAAAATATGGGATTTAGCCCTAGTCTTGTTTGCTGGGGTTATTTTGCTTTTTTGGTTTTTTTTAAGATGCTTTTGGCGGTGGATCTTTGTTTTGTGTCATAATGGTTGTATTGCTAATTTAATTAATCTTTCAAATTAATTATATCAGATAATCGTTGCTAGGGGTTAATTAATGGTCGTTTGTGCTGATAATGTTGGTGGTGAAATCGAGCTAGACCCTTTTATTCGGGCTTTTGTAAAAATTATTAAAGCTCGGGGAATCCAGGGCAAAGAAGTGGCCGAATGGACTGGCCGCACCCCTGGGAATATTTCCCGAATTCGCAATGGTGAGGATTCACCCCGACTGCGGGATTTTATGCTGATTTTGATGGCAATCGAGAAGAGATGCCCAGGTTTTTTTGATGATTTTTGTCGGCAGCTTTCGGGCCAATCCCGCCGGATGACCATCTCTCCTGAAGAATTTGTTAATTCTTTGGATTCTTCTGAATTTGCAGCACTAATGATCGCTGCTGGCCGCCGTCTGGCGAAGGGGGCAGCTTCTTATGAGTGCTAATAATTGCAAGCCTGATATTAATTTTATTGAGGAGCAAATTAAAGCCCTTTCTCCAGAGGATCGAGCGGCTTTGCTGTCTCGGCTGGCTCCTACCGTGGTTTTTTGCGGCTCTTCGGTGGTGTCCTTTGGCTCCGCTGTGCAGATCAATAATTCCCAGGATTTAAATGCTTTTATTGATAAGATTCCCCCGGAAGCTTTGGGGGAATTCTTAAAAGCGATCGGGACTTATATAGTCAATCACAAGGCCTAAAGAATCTCTAATAATTCTTTGGCCAATTCCGATGGTTTTGATAGCCCGCGCAGGGTTTTGCGTTTTCCTTTTAGTACCAATTCAATTCGATCGCGCTTCTCGGCCAGTAGGGCGTCGATCGCCTCATCGATTGCGCCTAATTGAATCCAGTAGGCGTTAACGGTGTTGTTTTGTCCGATCCGATAGCACCTATCCTCGGCCTGGTCTGCGTCTCCCGGTGTCCAGGGGCGATCGACTAAAATCACCTGATTCGCTGCGGTTAGGGTTAATCCCACTCCCCCGGCTTTAATCGTGCCGATAAATATCTTAGAAGTGCCACTCTGGAAGCGATCGATTATCGCCTGTCTCTCCTCCTGTTTTGTCTCCCCAGTGAGTAGTTCGCAGGGGGCGATTTGACTTAATGCTGTGTACAGTGCTTTCGCTGATTCTAGATACTCGGTGAAAATCACCACCGCTTGCCCTTGTTCCAAAAGCTCGGCTGCGGATTCGATCGCCGCTGGGACTTTGTAGAGGCTCCCCACCTTACGGAGTGCATTGATTGTTACCAGTGCCTCGGCTCCTTCTTTTACTTCCCCCCGCTTCTCCCGTTCGCGGTACTCTGATATGTGGCGATCGATCTCTTGGCGGTAGTTTTTGCTTGCTTCTCCCTCCAGTAGAATCGGAACTAGAGATCGCAGTTTGGGCGGTAGATCAAGACATTCCGCTTTTCTGCGCCGTAAAATCACGTCCTCGGTTTTTTTACTCAGTTCATCAAGGTGAGCCGCGCCGGTATTATCCCAGATGCTCTTACTTCCGATCGCTTTATGATGAGCATTGCAGTAATATTTTTGAAATTCCCAAGGATCGGCCGCAAGTGGGTGCTGGATTATCTGCAATAGCGGGAAAAGGTTAATCGGTCGTCCATTTTTGATCGGAGTCCCTGTCAGTAACCATGTTCCCAGGCAGTTCTCATGATCTGCTAATGCCTTTAATTCTTTAGTTCGCTTGCTATTTTCGTTCTGGGCGTAGTGGGCTTCATCGGCGATTATTAGATACTTCTGCGATTCCAGGGCTTTCGGCATTTTTGCCCAGGAGAAGACTTCGATCGTTGCTCCGGCTTTAGCCGCTTCCCGGAGCCAATTATCTTTTAAAGAAGCTGGGCAGATTACAAAGACTGGGCAGCCGTGAATTTTTGCCATTGCTCTGGCCGCTACTAATGCCGATAGGGTTTTTCCTAAGCCCATATCATCAGCGAGAATTCCCCCGCGATAGATGCCCCCCGTGCGGTGTGCCAGCAGCCATTTTACGGCTTCCTTTTGATGGCCAAAAAGGTGGCCAATCCCGGCTAGGGGGCGATCGAGTTCGGCGGCTGCCACTAGATTTAAGATATCGTTGGCGGCGGTTTCGGCCTCTTTCTCTCTTTCGGCCAATTCCGCTGCTTTTTCCCCCTCGATCATTAGTTTGATTCCTTCGATCTCAGGATCGATCGAGTATTCGGGAGAGGGAAAGGCTTCGATCACTTCGATCACTTTTGCTAGGGGGTATCTCCAGCTTTTATCACTGCTATCAAATCGGTATCCTTCGATCGCCTTGGCTTTTTTTTGGAATCTTCCCGTGCTATCGTATGGAGCGTACACGGCAATTTTGTTGTCTAGTATCTCGATTCTGTAGGGGGATTCTTCTTTTTTACTCTCGAATTTATCGGGGTATTGAGCCTCGATCGCCTCCCAATCTGGTAGGGTGTAGCCGGCTGGCTCTAGTTGGGATTTTTGGTATTTCTGGATCATCTTTAGCCCGGCCTTGGCTTGATGCTTTAATAAGCTTCCCGATGCGATCCTGCGGGCCAGCCAGTGGCCGAATTCTGTATCTACTTTATTGAATCCCCGCCCGTCTTCTTTTCTCGTGCCATCGCATTGATCTGAAAGATAGATGATCGCATTTTCTAATCGGGAATCTTTTGATCGAGCTTTCGCCCGTTCGATTGCCTTCTCTAGATTTTGCTTGAGTGATAGTAATTCCTCGATCGAGGCCGTTTCGAGGAATTCTTCAATCGTTTGCTCGATCCTTTCCCCATTATCAAGCGATCGGGCGTAGCGCTCGATATCCCCTAGCAAAATCTCCGGCACTCGGATCGCCCGCGTTGGCAGGTGTCTCCAGCGTGGTTGTTGTTTCGGCAGTTGGTCGGTTCTGGGGTTGGGGTTGGCCATTCTTCTACTCTATGCTGTGTACGATGCTTTCGTCAAATTTTTTTAGATTGCGCTTCCTCCCGCCTTGGGGGTAGTAGGTGCGATCCTCACTGAATACTTGAATTCCTATCCCTGCCTCCCCTAGTGCGTATGTAAGCTGCTTTACCGTGTTCTCGCTAAGACCAGTGATCTTGGCGATTTCCGAGTAGGTTCGAGGTCGATCGCTAATCGCCTCTAGTACCGCGATCGCAGTCCTTAATCGCTTTTGTAGCAGGGGATAGAGCCACTCCTGTTCTTCGGGGTGCAGTTCCCAGTATTTTCGGATACTGGGTCCGCATTCTTTGATGTATGCTTTGGTATTTTCATTCATAAAAGTGCCTCTTTAATTCCTGCTTCTAGAGCCTTTTTGATCGATTCATGGCATCCGCTTAAATATGGATCGTCGAATTCATAAAAAGCTGCAATTCCCCCATTTTTATTGATGGCAAAAGAATATTTATTTTTATCGATCGGGCATATATATACATTGATATGTAGTAGATGGCGGCCTTGCCGTCTGTGCGCCGATGCTAAAGATTTTCTTACTTGTTCTGCTTGCCATTGGTGGCCGCAGTGATCGCAGTAAATCGTTAGGCTTTCTAGGCTCTTTCTATAAATTTCTGAGGATTGGCATTGGGGGCATTTCATAGTTTTTTTAGGTGTGGGGTGTGGGGTGTGGGGTGTGAGTTTTTTGGGGGTGGGTGGGTGGGGTCTTTATATTAATTAGGCTCTTGCCAGATGTCCGGTTCGGTGGCTTTCGCTTCATTTGTCCTCGCTTTGCTCTTGGGTTTATAAGATTTATTATGCCACGTTAACAGGGAATAGTCAACTATTTTCTTAGCCGTGTTATCATGGAATTTTAAGCAAGGTTAAGCAAGGTAAGATATGGCTGGTAAAGGAGCGCCAAAAGGATCGGTAAATAATCCCAAAGGTATTAATCAGTATCCTGGTGATCGCGCTAATAAATCGATCGGTGTGCGGCTTTTGAAGGAGCATGATCAGCGAGTCCGGGCTAAGGCCCAGTCCGAGGGCAAAACGATCACAGCCATTCTTGATGAGGCGATTGCTCTTTACCTCTCCGTTAACCCCTAGCAAAAATCCCCACGGCTACCGTGGGGACTTGCAAGATTATTTCTCCTTAAAATTCGCGATCAATTGGCGGAAATCTCCAAATATCAGCACTTAAGAAGCGGATTCCTGCAAATGCTGCGGCTTCTTCATCTTCTAATTGATCGCCCACCATTAAAGCTTTTGATGGATTTTTAAAACATTTTAAAGCTGCGGAAATCATGCCACAGTTAGGCTTTCTAAATTGGCCTAAAAATTCTTTGCGGATTTCATGGATTAAATCTATATTTTTTCGGCTTATGCCGTAGCACAAATTCCCCTCGAAATCTGGGCAAAAGTAAATATAAGAAAGCAGGGGAAATATTTCTAAAGTTCTTCGCTGTTCCTCGATCGCACTTTTTAAGGATTTATGCCCGGCGGCTACTCCGCCCTGATTGGTGATTCCTATCATTATCCATCCTTCTCGATGGTAAATTTTCATAGTTTTTATAGATCCTTCGATTGGCTCCTGATCGTTTGGATCTTCGATGAATTTTCCGCTAGTAGGCCGGCGGATCGTGCCATCAAGATCGAGTAATAAAGCTTTCATTTTTTCAAATTTTCCCCTACTAAATGCTTCGGGGAATCCCTAATAGGGATTAGATAGTGCCTCAGACTTGTTAGGTCTCAATCCCTAATAGGGATTCTTTCAGGCTTAAATCGATTTAGCTATTTACCATTCCTCTGGATAATTTATTCGATTAATATAGTAATCTGCCCATTCTTTTTTTAGAGCTAAAAGCTGTTTTTTGCTGGGCTTCTCAAATCCATCGGGATAGCAGTAATTTTCCCGATCCTGAAAGGCCTTCTCTATATCGCAAAAATACTCACCCTGGCTGCAAGGAAAATCTAATCCTGTGCGGCTTAATTTTACAGCGAAAGATGCTTTTGATTTTAAGGAAAATTCCCCATCAATTTTTTTAGCGATAATTGTATCAAATTCCGAAAAATGCTGGGGATTTAATTCTCCTAATAAAATTTTTTGCAGGCAGGGCATATTTTTGCTCCTTAATAGAAGGTAAAATTATTGATTACTGAGCGCTGGTAACTGAGAAGAATTCTGGTTCTTCGGTTTGTGCTATGCAACGGACAGGATTATAAGAGATGAAACCCTTATAGAGAAGGACTTTGATGCGATTTTTGTCAATTGTTTTCGATCTAGAACGAACTAATCAATAGAACTCTTGTCAGATAAGGATTTAGTCGATTTATGCCACCCTATTGAACCATACCAAGTAACGAAGAACCAGAATTCTTTATTCTGGCTTTTCCCAATTTGATTCAGAAAATCCCATTTTCCAAGCTAATTCTTTAATTTTTGGCTGTACTTCGGCATTGCAGGGGGCCTTGCCTAAAATTATCCTTGATGCATACCAGTAATTTTCTTCGGGATTTTCAACATAATTTTTAATTATCCCCATCTCTTCCAATTCTACATAGTGGCGAATAAGATCCTCGCTTGCATATTTTTGAATTGTAGAATGAATATACAAAATGGCGCGAGTGCCATTTTCTTGAATCTCTTTTGTAGAAGGAAATCGGCTTAAAAGAGATGGGGATAATTCAAAATCAGGAAAAGCAAAGATTATTTTAGGAAGAAAATCAATTTCAATTTCCCATCTTTTCTTTTGAGGATTCCATGCAGGTTTTTTCCCATAAAAATAGTGTAAATTTTTCAATCGATCAACTATACCTGGATCATACTTAGGAGTGGTAAGGGAAGCTTTAATATTGCCATCCTTGAAAAAAATTAATCCGATCTGGCCTTTTGGTAGCTTTGTCAGCTGCCGATCTAAATTTCGCAAAGTTTCGGGGATCAGCGATTCATACCATTCGCGCATTAATTTGGAAGTTTCTTCGATTTCGCTTTCAAAATTGTAATTTTCCATGATAAGTAATCTCCTTTGGTGTTTTTTTTGCCTGATAGCTGATAACTGTGTGCGCTTAATTGGCAATGAACTAATCGATTTCAATCTCATCAAGTATTTCGCTTTTTGCGAATGAAATTGCCTCTTTTGTAGCAATTTTTTCCTCGAAAGAAATTAGCTTCTCCCACTTCTCAGAATAATTGCGAGCAAAATTGATCACCTCGTTTTTTTGAATTTGAAATGAATTAGGCTCATATTCTTTAATATAAGCTTCTATCATTTCCTCCCATGGAAGATCCACGAGATTCCAATTTACTTGATCGGAGTAGTTGTAAGGTGCGGCCAATCGACGCACCGGAATCACAAAAGCTTCGCTAGGCCACGGATTCCATGCTGCATTTTTCTCTCTATAGTAGATATTTCCTTTAATAGGATCAGCGTAATGATAGCCCTGATTGTGATATCCAGGATTGGCTTCCTCAACTATTGCTATCGCAAGATCATTCCGAAAAGCATCAATTTTACAAATTTCAATAGTAGCCATGATTTTGCCCTCTTGTGCTTTTTTTGATTTTTTGTAATTTTTCATGGTAGGATTGTGTACTGATCGCTTATAACTGATAGCTGATAAGTGACCTAAAGCTTATGAGTGCGAATCAGCCACTTCCATTATTTCCCATTCAATGCAATCGAGATTATTTCTCTCATCAAGGATGAGAATTTTGTGGCTTCCTTCCTTCTCTATAGAAATATTAGGGTAAATATCATCAAAGATTTTTTCGGCTTCTCCTTGATTTTTTGCTTTGATAATTACCTCGATTTCTACTCTCATTAATCCTGAAAATTCTTTCATTTTGCCTCCTGTTTAGGGGGAATTAATTCCCCCATTTACTAATTATTTAGATTCCAAATTTTTTGACGGTTTGGATAAAAAACGTCGTCGCGATTGCTCTTGCGTCTTGGGGAGTGAGTGCTATATCTTCGGCCTTATCTTGGCAGTGCTGATAAAGACCCGCTAAATTAGCCACATATTCAGCCATCTCCGCCTTGCGATCAGGTGAAAAATCAGGATCAGAGTTAGGGATAGGATAAGTGGGGGTGGGGGGATTATTTGAGGCCAGATAGCGAGAAATAGGCTTCACTGGCACGGGTTCAGTGGGTAAAGCTTGGCCTAAATTAACTAAGTCCGGATCCTCAATTAAGGAATATTTTCCTTTATTATCTAGAGCTAAAGTTAGCCGCGCATTCTTGATAATGTGCTTGATCGAGTATTCGTCATCGCCGCCGCGCCAGATCGTCACTTCCTCGCCGGTATCGCGTCTTACCGCGTCAATTACGGTTCTTTCGCCGTATTTAGTGGTAACGCGGCGGGCGGGGCTGGTTGCCATTGCTTCGATTAATTTCATGATAGGATCCTCTTGGTTTGTTTTAGAGAAAGGCGATCGCATAATTGCAAGTTGGGCGATCGCTTTTCTACTTTTATTATACCACGTTATCGTGGTAAAGTCAAGCTCTAAGCAGGGGATTAGCGGGGAAAAGTCTCCCCGCTTTGGTATTTACTGCCAAATTTCGATCGTGAATTCTTCACCGGGGAATCTGCGGCCCATCCATTCAAGGGCTTCTTTTACGCTATTCGCTTTCAGGTAGTAGCCCTGTCTGTCCGCGATCGGAGTTTCCGCCGGATAGGGATTAATTCGGGTGCATCGGTAAGCCATAAGCCTTGCTCCTATTGATTTCTATGCTTTTATTATAGCGCGTTATCGTGGTAAAGTCAAGAAAAAAAATGCCCAGCAAAAGCCAAGCATAGTACAAAAAAACTAAAAAAGAGAAAGCTGAGCCGGGGGGGGAACGGGAACCCCTAACCACCAGCAAGCCTCCCAGCGCTCCCAATCGACACCAGCCCAAGCAGGGGGAGACGCAGAACCAGGGAGCCAAAGAAGAACCCGCCGCCCGGAGCCAAGAGCAAAGGCCGCAGACCCCCAAGAGCCAGAGCCAGCCCCAAAGAAGCGCCGCGCCGGAAAGACTCCAGCCGGGCAGACCGGGGAAGAGGGCAAGACCACCAGCAAGCCTTGATCGCCGGCAGCAACGGACCGGACGCAAGCGATCGACCGGCGGGCAAAGGCCGAGCGCCCGGAGCCAAAGCGCCCGGAGGCCACCGAAAACACCAGCAGGGAGGGGGACCCAGAGAAGAAGTCCCGGACCAAGCGATCAATCCCATCGGCGCATCCCACCGATATCCGAGAGTAAGGAGATATAAGAAGAAGCAAATCGCTCAGAGCATCCGCAGCAGCCGGAGAAGGAGAGCGAGAGCCAGAGAATCCAATCGAAAAAACAAAAAAAGGCGAAAACATAAGAAAAACTCCCCGAAACTATTATTATTATAGCGCGTTATCGGGGAAAAATCAAGAAAAAAAAGAGGTTATCTGGCGCGCGCAGCGCGCCAGTCAAGGAAAAAAACTCAAAGGTCCCCGGCGGGCAGTCTGCGGCTCGCTCGCCCCCCCACCAGTCGGCCGCAGCGAAGTCTCGGACCCCAGAGGCGAGCGGAAAGCCGCAAGCAACCAGAGGGGACCCACCCACCAGCAACTGTCAAGCAACCGCAACCCCTGCTAGATCAGGACTTGGCGGTGGGTGGGGTGGGGGGGTGGGTGGCCGGCGCGAACGAGAAGGTGCGGGGGCATCTTTACTGGCAAGCATAAGGTAAGAAGGATATCCCCCCCGCCCGACGAGCGAGCAAATTCAAGTTTTGCCAGTAGTCCCTTAGATATTGGTATGTTCGGAGCCCGGCCCGTAGGGCGCGCCCCGATGATCCTTTAGGGAATCTGGTACTCCTTCCTGTTTTCTCGATCTCGCCTTGGCCATTCTTCTCTGATCGCCTTTCTTCGCAAGCCTTCGATCGATTTTGGCCAATCCTTCCGCCGCTGGCCTAGTATTTCCTTCAAGGTTAGCCACTTGCCATCTGGCTCGATCGCTGGCTCGATCGCTGGTTCGATCGATTGGCCGTGCTTTTTGTCGATGGTGGCATCATCTAAGGTGTTATCTAGCTTATCATCTAAGGTATTATCTAGCTTATCATCTAATTCATTATCTAAGCTATCATCTAAGTCTTCATCTGGTCTATCGTTGAAAATCTCGCTGTAGCTTTCGTATAGGCTACTATCTAAACTATCATCTAAGCCATCATCTAAATTAGTATCTAAGCTCTCATCTAGTCTTGCCTCTATAGCTTTTATTTGATGATCGATCGCGATCGATCTATCTTTTATTTCCCGATCAATATCCTTTATCCGATTATCAAAATCTAAAATCCACTTGGAGATCGATTTTTCAGTAGCATCTAATCTATCATCTAAGCTTTTCTCTATTAAGATTTTGAGCTTATCATCTAAATTGGTATCTAAGTTGTCATCTAAGTCTGCATCTAATTGATCGATTAGGAATTGCTTGGCTGCCAGATTCTCGGTAAGCTCTGGGTATAGCGATCGGAGTTTATCGAGATAGCGATCGCTGATCGAGAAGCTTAATACTTTTGACATAATCTAATTTAATCTAAGATGGTATATGGTACACATTATATAGCATCTTAGAAGTAATCTAACCTACCATCTAATAAAAGTATCTAATTAAAATTAGATGATGATATTAGATGCCATTATCCGAGATGATAGCGATCGCATCGTTGTGCTTTATTTTTCTGAAACGCCACAAAAGTTAATGTACCTGAACCGTCGCACTGGCATCATTGCCGAACACATCCACTAATCGGACAGCGATCGTTCGTTTCCCTGCTGACAGTTGGGGACTGCTGGCGGTGGTGATGACAGTATTGGCCCGTTTCCCATTGCCCCGGATGGCCTGCCACATGGATTTAAAGGTTATGCCGTCATAATCCCAATCGATCGCCCAGTAGTCAATGAGAGCGGCAAAGTTATCTTTAATCGCCTTTCGGGGAAGTCCATCAGCACATAGCGATCGGTCGATTTATGCCCCCCTATCGAACCATACCAAGTAACGAAGAACCTGATTGTTAGAGTAAGGCCGTGATTAAAGTTTTGTCCGTCAACCAACCCTACACCCTCAAAATAAAGAACGGGTTAAAGGTTAAAAAAAATATATAAATGGCTGGTTTAGATTTTTTGGAGAGATTTCGATCAATGTGGGGGTGAGCCGGGAGACCCTTCGTAACCTACCAAGCTCCCCGACTCGGTTTGATTTTTGGATGTCGTCGCCAACATCGCAGGAACAGGCTGGACTCTTCGATGCACTCTTGGCAGATTGCCACCTGCCAACCCCGACGATAAAGAGTAATCCCAGCACCGCACACCACCCGAAAACCGTTGTTGTTGTTGTTGTCGCGGCGGTTGTTGTTGTTGCGGTAAGCAGAACGGCAGTTATTTGGATTGTTGTACCAAGAACCGCCCCGCGGTCGGGTTCGCCTATCCCTTCTTCAATGCCTCACGAATGTGAGGGAATCGAATATCTGTTTTCTTAGTTGCCAGGTGTCACCGTGTTCTAGATGTGCCATCCAGCTAGTCAGCGGTCGTTCTACATCTTGCCATTCAATTGTACCGATCGCATAATCTTGTTGCAATCGTCTGAGTCTTCTCCTACCCCGATGAAGGTTACTATTCCTGACACGAATTCGGTCGGGTAAAATGCGGAATCCGAGGAAACTAGCACCATATTTAGTGGCAAAAAGTTGACTCTTGATAGGATGAATTTTCAGCCTCAGTTTGATTAAGTATTCCTCAATTTTACCTCTGGCTTCGACGAGGAAATCTCGGTCATCGGCAAAGAGAGCAAAATCATCAACGTACCTGACATACTTGGGAGTTTTAATAACTTCTTTGATAAAATGATCGAGTCCATTTAGATAAATATTAGCAAAAAACTGACTGGTTAAATTGCCGATAGGCAGACCTCTTTTTCGTTCTAAAGGAGTCAGTAGATTATCGCCAGGGAAGTAATCAATGACAGCTTCCTGTTCGTTGCTGTTATCGATAATAGTATCGATTAACCAGAGGGTATCGGGACATTTAATTTTCCGCCGTATCAGTGCTTTAAGGATTTCATGGTCGAGGGAAGGAAAGTATTTTTTAATATCACACTGAAGGATATAAGAACTAGAACGGGCAAAGCCGATAAACCGTTTCAAGGCTTTATGAGTGCCAAATCCAACTCGATTGGCATAGGAATCATGAATAAAAGTGCGCTCGAAAATAGGAGCGATGATATTACAAAGAGCGTGATGGACTACTCTATCCCGATAAGGTGCGGCCGATATCAGGCGACTTTTGGGGTCTATGATGTGGAAGGTTCGATAGGCTCCAGGATGATAAGTTTTATCCTTTAACTCCCGTTGCAATTGCATTAGTTCCCTTTCTAGATTAAAATTAAAATCTAGAACGTTATCCCTAAAACGCTTGCCCGATTGTGCTTTACGAGCGGCAAGAAATAGATTATCAAATTCGATAATTTGGGAATAGAGATTACCGTAACGCTTCATTTAAATTTCCGATGATGACAATAATTTAATCTGGTTTCGCTTCTCGTTCACGTTGGCTTTTAATCCAGTTACCTAATTCCCCTCCCAATTCATCGATTAACTGACTGACGTATTCAAAGCGTTTCAGATCGATCAACTTAAAATCTAATAAAAGTCGGGTCTGATGTCTGAGAACGGCTAACTCGGTGTTGATATATTCAAGTTTGGCAAGTTTGCTTTTGGCAAATTTAGCCCTGATTAAATTCTCTAGTATGTTATAAAGTTGGTTGATTACTCTGTCCCCTATCGTAAACTTGTGAACTCTGGGAAAACGCTCTATAATCGGAACGTACCACTTCACCAAATCATAACACTTTTGAATCACCGATAATTCTTTCATTGCCTTAATAAAATTTAACATTAACGCCATTTTCTCAAAAAAATCGACCCGCCTAAGGGCGGGAAAGAAAAGAAAAAAGAAAAAATAGGGAATGAGGGTAAAAAGGGAAAAAAAGGGGAAAAGGGTTACAGAGTCCTCCCAGCACCGCACACCACCCGAAAACCGCTGTCGCTGATGAAGTCGCGGCGGATGAAGTCGCTGCGGTAAGCAGAACGGCAGCAATCTGGATCGCTGCACCAAGAACCGCCCCGCAGAGGAGAACGATTATCATTACCATTTTCTCTCCAGACACTGCCATCCCTCGGCGCACCATCATAATTATCGTGCCAAGTATCGGCACACCATTCCCAGACATTGCCGTGCATATCGTGCAACCCAAAAGCGTTTGGGGGAAATTGTCCCACGGGAGTCGTTTCTTCTCGAAATTCTCCCTTCGCTTCTTCTGCGTAGGTATTACTGGCACGGTAGTTGGCCAATTCCCCCGTAATGGTTTCCCCAAAGTAGAATGGGGTGGTGGTTCCAGCACGACAAGCGTATTCCCATTCCGCCTCACTCGGTAATCGGTATTCCCGAACCGTTAGTTTTGATAATCTCGCACAGAACTCGATCGCATCGTACCAGTTGACTTGTTCCACGGGACGGCGATCACTATCGGGACGGTCTTTAAAATAGGCCGGGTTGAAATCAAGGTCTTGTTTAACTTTTAAATCGGTACGGGAGGCGATCGCTTTCCACTGGGACTGGGTGATGGGATAGCGTCCCATGTAGAAAGAAGAAACGGTTACTCGATGTTGAGGTCTTTCACTTCTAAATCCGTCCCAGTTAAATTTTTTCGCCAGTCTTTCGATTTCCTCGTCTTCTGTTCCCATCAGGAAAGTTCCCCCCGGAATGGCGACCATTTCTAAGGTGATGCCATTACCCAAATCTTCGCTGAAATATTGGGACTGCTTCGACTCTTTTTTGATTTGCTCACCCTTCGCATTTACTCGCACCACCTCAAAGTTAAATACCTTGAGTCCAGTTTCTTGAGAAGGTTTAGGGGACGATGACCTATTTCCCTCAGACCCCGTGACGTATTCGCGACGCATAAAAGGAATCGAAGACTGTCTTAGAGCGATGCGCTTGATAGCTTCGATCGCATCTAAATCGCCACGAGATGCTCCTAAGACACGAATCCATAACTGTTCAGCTAAGTCAAGGTCGCCCCTATTTTCTGCTAAGGAAGCCTGATATTTTAGGGGTTGCACGTCCCTAAGCGTGGCAACTTGTTCTAACAAAATAAAATAGAGCTTGTGGGGCGGTTCTGCTTTTAGATAGGGATTCTGTCTCGGTTTCCCATATCTAGCGTTAGTTTGCTCGACTTGACGGCGCAGATGTTCGTCTAGACGCTCGACCGTAGCACAATTGGCTTCTCCTTGCCGCCGTAATCCTTCCAGCAGCGTATGAGTAAATGAGCCTTGTTGTAACTCATCGATCTCCCAAGATTGCTGATTGGCAGTACAGGAATAAAAGGTTATGACTCCCTGATGCTCCTCTTCTCCAATGCCCAGACCGCCTCGGCTGTCCTCATCTCGACAGGCATCTAATAATAGTACGACGTTATCGGCCCCAGACCGCCGCAGCCGCTCGGTGACATAATCCACCGATACAGCCGTTTCTCTTACATTGCCCGGATCGCTATCAGGGAGCATCAGATAGTCTTTGTCTTGATAGCGCCTGCCATGACCGGCAAAGAAAAACCAGAGATTGTCTCCAGACTTAAGCAGGGGAGTCTCGAACTGCCTCTGAAGAAACCGCTTGAGACGACCGTGGGTTAGCTGCGTGGGAATGGGGGGACTAGCAGGAATGGGTGGAGAATCTTCGGTAAAGAGAAATATCCCACTGCGATCGAATCCTCCCTCCCCTTCACACCAAGCTTTGATCGCTTCCGCATCTTTCTTGGCGTATTTCAGCGGCTTGAGGTTGTCATACTCGTTGATGCCGATCGCTATCACCCAGTTTTTAGCCATCTTTTCTCTTGAACTTAAATGTCATCGCTCCTTTCCCTCCTGCTTTGCCCCCGACCCCAAACAGGCTAACTTGTCCTTCCCCATTAATTTCTACAGACAGTTCCACTTCATCGAGCCGGATTTTAGTGCCTGGAGGATCGGCTTCATCGAGCATTTCCCGCATCGCTTTGAGAAAGCCCTGCATTTCTAGCTTCAGTTTGGACACATCCACTTGACTTCTTTCGGTGGCCGCAACTTCGGGCGATTTTTCCTTTCCTTCAAGCCTTCCCCCGGTATCACGGCTACTTCTAGCGCCGGTGGGCGTTTTTTGAAGATCAGATTCACCCGTAATAATCCATATTTTGCTGGGAGTCGCGATATCTTCGGTCATTGTGTTGATTTCCCCTAAATGTTATCTCGCTTACCTTTAGCCAAACTTTCTAATTCCATTATCTTTCTCTCAACCTCAGCCATCCTCTGACTCAACGGCACAGTCTCGGCACAGCCCAAGTAAGCAGCAATCGCGCTGATGATCACATTCGTCTTGGACGTGCCAACCCGCTCGACGTACTGGTTAAGTTCGGCGAGGAGAGGTGGGGGAATTCGGACGGCGATTTGTGGTTTGCCCATAACAGTTACATTTCTTCTCCCACCATGCTACCAAACGCATGACTAAGTATCAACACGCTAAATAAATCCCACAGCATCCCGGATATTCTCATCCGTAACTTCCAGATATAAAGCTAAAGTTCCTAAGCTTGAATGTCCAGAGATTTTCTGGATCGTTCTCAGGGGAACCCCCGCCGCGTGCATTCGGGTTAGAGCAGTTCGCCGGAAGCTGTGGGTGCTGATGCCCTTAAATCCCAATTGATCGCAAGCTTGCCTTAATGCCAGATCGGTGTAGGCGCGGGTTAGGGGCTTGTCGCCTGCCCTGCCGGGGAAAAGGTATTCGTTCGGGGAAGCGGCCGCAAGATAATCATTAAGAATTTTTTCAAGGGACAGAGAGATAGGCAGCGATCGGCTGCCTTTTTTTCCTTTAGTATTTGCTTTTCTTAGTGTGATCATCCCATTGCCAACGTCCCCCGCCCGGATCGATAAGGCTTCGCTGATTCGGCAGCCGCAAAATAAGCAGATTGCAAAAATAGCCCTATCTCTGGGATTGAGAAGATTAAAGATAGCTGCCACTTCTTCTTCGCTGAGAATTTTGGCTTGGCCGTTGCGATCGCATTTCATGGGAGAGACTTGTCAAAAGTTTTATTTTAGCAAGTCTTTCTTAGTTTTATGGATTTAGGGCAAAGAACGCTATATATAGCGTAGAAGCACAGCTTCCCAGACACTATATATGGATTATCTGCAATCATTAATCTGATATTCGATCGATCCATCGGGATTGATCCTTCCTTTTGCCTCTACCCCATAGAAAAATTCCCAGACGGTGACTAATGCCAGGGAATAAATGATCAGGCTCACGCCTGCGATTGCTAAATTTTTCCGATTTATTTCAATTGATTGCATTTTGCCTCGCTGTAGCAGGTGATTTGATTGGCTAATTTTAGATAATTAACCACAAAGAAAAAATAGGCGATCGTAACGGCGATCGATAAAATTGCTATTATTATTCGCAGTTTATAATCTAAACTGTCATCTAAAATCTTATCTAAGCTCTTATCTAAGCTTTCATCTAAATGATTATCTAAGTTATCATCTAAATTATTATCTAAGCTCTCATCTAAATCATTATCTAAGCTCTTATCTAAACTATCATCTAAGATACCATCTAATCTATTTTTCAAGCTATCATCTAAGCTATCATCTAAGCTTTTCATTTTGCCTCCATATCCAAGGTTCGACCGCTTGCCTATCTGTGAATAATCCGATTTTTTTTGATTGGGCGGCTTGAAATTCTCTATCGATCGAATTCCAGATCGGACAATTTCTTTTAAATCGATCGAATGCCCAAACTGTGCCGGCATGAGCCTGTAGCGATTGCACTGCTTGCCATTTGCCACGATTGCTAATGTAAAGAATGGCGATAGTTCGGCCAAATCGATCGGTATTTATTCGATCGATTTTTACAGGCCTATCTTTGATTATTTCTCTTAGGTGATTTCGTGAAGCTTTTCCGAAAGGCTGCTTTAATTCAGGCGCATCTATGCAAGCTAATCTTATCTTTTCTCCCTTGTCGGTGGTGCAGGTATCACCATCGTGGCAGCGGATTATTTTTACTTTTTCCCCTGCATCGCCTGTAGATCGGGATTTAATCCCTAGCAAAATTATCGCGATTAAGGCAATGATCAAGAGAGGATATTTTTTACCCATATTACTGCCCTAAAGGAATAGCAAAATAAGTTACCCAAGCTCCATTGATCTTTCGGCACACTGGCGGCCTTACTGTTCTTGGCAATTTGCTATATCGATACTGCTGCCCCTTAAAATATAGATTTCCATCGCCATATTTCATCGGCACTAGGCCCCAGCCGCAATTATTAAGGGCTACTTTTCTTGATTCTTCTCTCTGGATTCGAGAGATAAATTCGCCTTCTGGCCCTAAATTCGCTATATAAACGGTTCGGGTCGCTGGATTATAGGCATTGCTGCCTAGTCCGCCCCTTGCACAATCATAATTAGATATTTGTGGAAGTGATAGGTAGTCGATCGGATTCCCATTATTGATTCTTAAGATTGGTGCTGGTGTTGCTTCTGGTATCTTTATTTTTCCTACCCCGCAGTAATCAGCTTTTCTCAGGGTATTGGTTCGTATTCTGTCAGTCCCGGACACTTCTGCTATTGTGAGAGGCTGCCCGGTGAGTACGATAAAGTCGCCGCGCCGATCATCGGTGCGATAGATTTCCTGGCCTTGAAATGGTGTCGCGTTAATCCCTTCGTTTGAAAAAATAACCCCTAGCAAAATTAAAAGCTTTCGCATTTTCTCACTCCAGATATTGGCCGATCAGCCTTTGGTCGCAATGCGCTTGCGCTCGCGAGATCGGCCGATTGTAGATTAGTTGGCGGCTTCATATCTCAAGTACACAGGGCTGCCGCTGCTGCCCACATTTCGGCAGATTGGCCCGTAATTTTGCGCCGTCACGGATCCGAGGGTGTAGCTTGTTGATCCGATCGTAAAGCTGAAATCGCTCCCCCAGGGATTCCCTTCTGCTGGCTCCGCGAATCTTGCGATCCCGCAGCCATTGGCTCTTGCGGTGCGATTGCCCCCGGCTTTTACGGCTACGGTGGCCGCTTGGTTGGGGGTGTATCCAGAAAAATAGAAGTTGCCATTCGGGTCTTTTCGGACTTCGCTAGTCGTTCCTCCGTTCCATGGCGGGGTCGATCCATTGCACACTGGTGCGCCGCTTAAGCTTACTGGGGTAGCGATCGATCTTGCGGTTCCGTTAATGTTGATGCTGTTTGGTGTGGCTTGATTCGCGCTCACCCGGACGATGCCGCAGCTATTGGCTAGAATCGCTGTGGGTCTGCTGCCGCCATTGGTGGTTAGCTGAATTGAGGATCCGGCGGTGTGTCCACGGGAGTAGATTACATCTCTTCCATCTTCGACAGTTTTCACTACTTGAGCTTGGGCATTGCCAGCGATTAGTGAGAATATAGCCGTGGCTGCTATCAGAAGTTTTCTCATGATTCAGATCTATAGATTAAGTGCCTTTCTTATTTTTTACCAAATAGTTTTTATTTTTTCCAGATTTTTTTAATTTTCTTCAACCCCAATCACCAATATTTTTACTTTTGTCAGTTGCGATCGCATTCTGGACCATTCCCGCCATACTAAAGCTTTCTGGCGATCGTATCCGGATAATTGGCTTAGATATCCCTCAGAGGTTCCTTGGCCAAATCGGTAAGAAATCCGGATAATTTCAATCCTTGCCCGCTCTCTTCGAGCTATTTCTTGCTGTATCTGAAAATCTCTAGCTATTTCTTCTAGTTTCAAGGTTTCAACCAGAACTAATTCCCTGAGTCGGTTGGCTGATTCGGCCCGGTTTCTTTGTAGTTCCGCCACCTTGATCTGTAAATCTCCGATCGCAATTGTTCGTGAGGCTGCTTCACCTCCCCCCTGTAATCCCTGCCAGTTGAAGAGTCCGCCTAATATTTCCCCGGCGATATTTCCCAGTACATTACCAAAGATTAAGGTTAGGGGGTTGGCGATTAGGGGGCTATCTTTATTTATTTGCGCTGCTGGGAAAGTTCCCCATAGTAAAACTTGTAAAAAAGGGCTAAAAGTGGAGACATTGATAGTTTTCAGATTGCTCGATCGAGCTTCGGCGATCCTATTTTCTGCTTCTTCTATCCGTGCATCCATCTCTCTAAGAATCGGCGATCTAGAAAGTGCTAAAGATTGTAATTGTAGGATGCAGCCTTGAGTAGATTCAATGCAAGGAAGATCGCCTTTTAATTGAGTCCAAACATCTTCGGCTATTTTATTCTCGATCAGGGAATCGAGATCAGGTCTTAGCAAGGGATTATCTTCTGTCTTTGGGGCATCGTTAATTTCCCCTTCCACTGGTTCGGTTTCCGTGGGAATTGTTTCTTCTACTGTCGGCGGAATTGGGGTAGGATTTGCCAGAATTTTAAGGGGCAAAAAAGCTAAGGCGATTAAGATTAGTAAGCTTTTCATCATCGTATCCCTTTCCTCCATGCCCAAGGAGCGATCGGATTTGCTGATTTCCACAAGCCCGCTCCTCGATCTCTCGCGCTTTGCTCTGCTCTTTTTAATCCCATAAAGTCGCCGCATTTCGAGGCATATTGCGGGTAATACCAGGCTAGGCCTGCTGATAGTAGCCGCTCCTGAATATTGGCATTATTCACATAAAGAATTGAGGCGGTTCGGTTAAATCCTCCGTCGCCCCTGTTAACTATCTCTAATTCTTTCCCCACTGTTAAACTGGCTAGGTAATCCGTCGCCTCTTGCCCAAATGGCTGATCTGGTTCGGGTGCGTCAATGCAAGCGAGTCTTAGCGGTTTGTTATGGCAAGATACCCGCAAGCTATCACCATCATGAATGCCAGTTATTTCGCATAATCTTGTATTTGCGCTGATTGGTATTGCGCTAGTGATTAAGAGAATTGATAGTGTTGCGGTTTTTTTCATTAGCTTAGGAGATAGAAGATAGGAGAATAAGATAGTAAAAAAAATCTTAGGAAACGATTCCTAAGAAGGCGAAGATGGCTTCATTATATCATATTTTCAAAGTAATATCAAGTGAGTTAATAACTGATAACTGATAACTGATAACTGATAACTGATAACTGATAACTGATAACTGATAACTGATAACTGATAACTGATAACTGATAACTGATAACTGATAACTGATAACTGATAACTGATAACTGATAACTGATA
>NZ_JADBVM010000308.1:0-10494 GCF_020244875.1 Microcystis sp. M44BS1 | reverse complement strand
TCGATACGGGAATCGGAACAGGTGATAAACAGGATTCTCGGTTTTTGTCCGTGGGAGAGTTGCTCAAATAATTGCCGATGTTCATCAAAATAACCACTCTGGAACTTTTCTAGTCCCTGTAGGAGTTTCTTCATAATAATTCTTCTGGTTTAGTTCGATCGCTATTCTAGTTGATCCTTTTAGAAAATTGTCGGGCATGAGATCATGGCAAGCGCATCTCAAGCGCTATTGACAATTGGCCAATTTTGTGATCTGTTTGCCCTGTAGGCATTTCAAATGATCAGCTAAGACGCATTTTCATGTTGCAAGAGTGCCTTATTTCAACAAGCAATTTAAATGCGCGGGCAGCTTACCAGTCCATCAGAATAGTTACCCTATTTAATTGAGATGGCAAATTCTCCTCAAATATGCCTGAATCGTGGGTAGGCAACTCACATAAAGTTCATTTTGTCAAGGATTGTTAAGATGCACTTACCCTCAACTGGCCCGATTAGCGATCGCTATTGGCGGCGAGATCGGTTATATTTTGTTAAGATAAGATACAAACTGTATCTAAGCAAATTTTATTTTATGGAAACTGCAACAATTTTGGGTATTTCGATCGCTGCCGCTTTGGTGGGGATTACCGCTTTAGCTCTTTATACCGCTTTTGGACCGCCAGCAGCAGAATTAAGCGATCCTTTTGAAGATCACGAAGATTAATTCTTTAATAACCATGTGGCTATTTGCCAAGGAGAAATTTGCTCCATAGGATCGATCGCTCTTTCTAAACCGTCGATCGATTCTTTTATTGTTAATTGTAATTGATTTTGCCAATCAATAACAGCGTTTTCTCCCTGACATTCATAAACGCGCATTACCCAACTCCGAGCGGATGTTTCACTTTGTTTGAAACTCATTAAAATTAAGTTATCGGCCGAGAATTTTAACCATTGTGCCACGGGTGGCAACCGGTTTGATCGGGAAGAATTAGTAATAAAAATAACGGTGACAGGTGAGTTTAACTGCCAAGCATGATGGACAGTTTTCGCCGTTTTCCAGTCCCCTTGATGGGGATATATTGCATAGGTAAATTCTTGTTTTCCCAGATCCGCCTCGGGATCGGGCCATCGGGGACTTCTCAACAGAGTTAATCGCAGTTGCTGGTTAGTAGCATCATAGCCATATTTATTATTATTTAAAAGACTAACCCCATAGTTTGCCTCTCTATCGGTTAAATCTGCCCATTTATGCCCGTAAACTTCCCATTTTGGCGATTCTGGTTCGTGGTAACGCTCGATCGCACCACAGGCAATTTCATAGGTGGTAAAATTGCTGTTGAGACTGAGAGGAAAAGCGGTTTTTACTAAAGTATGTTCTTGCTGCCAATTAACAATAGTTTTAATCTGGAGAATAGGAGAATCTTTTTCTAAGATATAATCTTGACAAAATTCCGAATCAGCTAAACTTCTGATCACGCGAATCTGCCAGCGCAAAGGACCATATTCTAAGCATTCGATCGATTTTAATACTGTTTTAGGTAAGGGATATTGTTGATAATTCGGATCGATATTCCAAGCGTCCCAATATTGTCCTTGATCTTTAAATGCCTGTAATTGATTACCGGCAGCTTGCAGGATTTCTTTTTGATTAATTACATCAAATATACTATCTATATCCCCCGTTTCTGAGTTAATAGTAACTTTAAGCAAGCCATTATCTAAAATAAATTGGCAGTTAATTAAATTTTGCTCGGCTGCTTGCTGATTGGGAACTAACCAAAATAACTTATAACCCACAGAAGGAATATTTTCAGCGAGAAATAATAGCTGATTGTCGTGGGATAATTGCGAGGTACAGAGACAATTATTTAAGCCATAAACTGAACAATTGACAGATTCTATAGGTAAAGAGATAATCTGGGTTCTTTCCCAGTTAAGAGAATTAAAAACTAGAAAAGGTTTTGCTTGGGGATGGGGGGGATTAGGTAAATTAATTTGAGGGGCAATTGCCTGTAAAGCTTGATGTAAAATTGCTTCACCTGTGCTGATAACTTGCCGCCATAACTGATTGGCATCCCTAAACACTTCGGGTATAGAAGTACCGGGCAGTATATCATGAAACTGATTTAATAAAACCTTTTTCCAGGCGGATTCTATCTCGACTTTCGGATAGGGAATCTCTAGTAAGATATTAGCCAGAGAAGACCATAATTCCCCTTGATACAAGAGGATTTCACAGTAACGATTATAGGCTTTTTGGTCAGAGTGAGTGGTATAACAACCCCGATGGAATTCTAGATATAATTCATCATCCCAGATAGGGAGATTACTTGTCTCTAGACTGTCCAGATAAGTTGTTGCTTGGCTAAATTTTAACTGGGGGAAAAAAGGAGATTTTTGCCAACGTTGGGCCACCTCTAACATATCACGAGTCGGACCGCCGCCATGGTCGCCAACTCCGGGCAGCCAAAAAATATCTTTTAAGCCGGTTTGCTGTTCCCAATTGAGAGCATGATCGGTCATAATAATTGGGTTAGTATCCATAACTCCGGCAACATTGGGAGGAGACATAAGGGAAAGAATTTTACTGCCATCGGGAGATTGCCACCAGAAAAAACCGTGGGTAAATTTAGTCGTATCATTCCAATGTAGTTTCCCGGTTACAAAGTATTTGATGCCAAAGGATTTAAGAATTTGCGGCAATTGGTAGGGAAACCCAAAGGTATCCGGCAGCCAAGCAGTTTTAGTGATTTGTCCAAATTTTTCTTGAAAATATTTTTGTCCATAAAGCAGCTGTCGAAATAGGGATTCCCCGGAGATTAAATTGACTTCTGGTTCTACCCACATTCCGCCCAAAAGTTCCCAGGATTGCCCTTTATATGCCTCTAGAATTGCTTGAAACAGGTCAGGATGATGTTTTTCTATCCATTCGTAAATTAGGGGGCTAGAATGACCAAATATGAGGGCGGGAAAATCTTTTTGCAGGTTTAAAACTGAGATAAAAGTGTTTTTTGCCACTTGCCAAGTTTCTGCCAACGGCCACAACCAAGCCATATCCAAATGTGCGTGACCGAGAAGATGAAAACTGCGTTCTTTCAGAGGTTGAGCGAGGAGTTGTAGGGATTGACGAATTGATTCTAGGGAGCGATTAAATTTATCTTTGTTGGTGACATTATCCCAGTCAATATTATCGAGAGTAGCGGTAAAAGCTGCTAAGTTTTCAGGATAAAAAGTTTGTAGATAATTATGGAGAATGGTTAATTCATCAGCAACAAAACTAGGATCGATCGCTTGGCTATATTCATAGATTAACTGGGATTTCATCAAACCACCAATATCATGATGGGGACTGACTAAACGGAGAGTAACAACGATTTCTTGACCAGTAGAGACCGAGTTAGAAAGTAAAATGCGCGTGGAAGAATCAAAGAGATCTCCCGCTTGGATAAATTGATTATTAATATAAATTTTGACATCTTCGGCCCACCAAGTTAGGATTAATCTCAGTTCCATTCCCTCTAAAGGATAACCGGCTAAATGTTCGGGGACAATAATTTTTTGAGTTAGATATTGAATTTGTCTGCCGGCCGGCCAAATAATGTATTGTTTTTCATTGAGGGTGACGGGTTGAATTGGGTTTTCCGCTGCTGTAGCGATCAACCAATTTTTCTGAACATCTGTGCGGGTGAGGTGAGACAGTTTAGCGATGTTGTCGAGGGGAGACATGAGCCAACAAATAAGTTAATTTTGATTATTTTAAGCGATCGAGGCCTAGTTGCCCTGGGGGAGGATTCCTGTTAACGCCATAGTGCTGAAGACTTACTTAATCTCATCCTTCAACGGCTGATTGAGAATGAGCAGGGAAGAGAAAGCCCGTGATGAGGATTGAACTCATGACCTCACCCTTACCAAGGGTGTGCTCTACCACTGAGCTACACGGGCATTGATCGTGGTGGGCCGGGCCGGATTCGAACCAGCGTAGGCGTAGCCAACGGATTTACAGTCCGCCCCCATTAACCACTCGGGCACCGACCCATTAATTCCACGATTATCAATCATAGCACCCTTAGCTAAAACACACAAGTGTTTAGGGAAAAAATTTTTTGAGCCATAAAATAACTCCCGTTAAGCACCATAGATAGCACTTAACGGGAGTTTTCTGACAATCTTGAAGATTACTTCAAAGCTTCTTCTTCTTGGTGGGTGAGGATCACACAGTCAGAGGTGGGATAGGCGACGCAGGTGAGGACATAACCCGCTTCAATTTGATCGTCATCTAAGAAGGATTGATCGGATTGATCGACACTACCAGATTGAAGTTTACCAGCACAGTTGGAGCAAGCTCCCGCACGGCAGGAATAAGGTAAGTCTAGTCCTTGTTCTTCGGCTGCATCGAGAATGTACTCATCATCTTGAACATTAATTGTCTGCTCGCCATCGGGTGTTTTCAGGGTGACTTTATAAATTGTTGCCATCGGTTGTTCCTCTTAATTAAATGCCAGTGAAAGCGGCAGTCTCTACAATTGCCTCTCGCTCGTCCTCAGAGTGAACGATTGGAGCGAGTTTCATTTCTGATACTACGGGAAAATCTCCCTGACTCAGCCTTGCATTAGTAATGACAGTCTTAAATAAACTTAAAATAAAATTTACTTATAGATCTAACCCAGAATTCTTGAGGATACTTGCTCGATCTCTAGATAATTTCATCGATCTACAATCTAGCTAAACTAACCACTACTAAGCATTTGGAGCCATAATGTTCATTGTTCTTTTAGTCTTAAGCCGATTTTTGTTAAACATTAATTTAACTTATAGTTAAGATAGATGTCGATGAATTGTCTTTAACCCAGCCAAGAAATTGCTTTTCGGTACTACTGCCGCTAACACATCTAGGGAAACTATGAAAAAATATATTGACAATCAAACTAATAAATGATATGGGGAGATAAATCCCCCGTTGCCAGGGGTTGGCTATCCGTTATAACGGATGGCTAACCCTCCCTGACGACTTTATGGTTTTCGGATTGCCAGTTTTCCAGGATCTGGTTCACCGATTAGCAAACTCTAATTACTTATTAGGTTGGGGAGTCATGCGTAGATAGGGTTTGATTTCCTCAACCCCTTTGGGGAATTTGCTGCGAGCTTCTTCAGTGGGAATAGAGGGAACCACCACACAATCGCCGCCGTCGGTCCAGTTAGCTGGAGTAGCCACTTGATAGTTATCGGTGAGCTGCAGGGAGTCAATTACCCGCAGTATCTCGTTAAAATTGCGTCCCGTGCTGGCAGGATAGGTAATAGTTAAACGTAATTTTTTGTTGGGATCGATGATAAACACCGAACGTACCGTGAGATTATTGAGGGAATTGGGGTGAATCATGCCGTAGAGATCGGACACTTTGCGATCGCCATCGGCGATAATCGGATAGTTAACGGTAGTGTTTTGAGTTTCGTTGATGTCATTAATCCAACCCCGATGGGATTCGGCGCTATCGACACTCAAAGCGATCACTTTAACATTGCGGCGCTCAAATTCTGACTTAAGACTAGCCACCGTACCTAATTCCGTGGTACAAACGGGAGTATAATCAGCCGGGTGCGAGAACAGCACCACCCAGCTATCTCCTACCCACTGGTGAAAAGAAATCGGACCTTCACTAGAATCTTGTGTAAAATCTGGAACGATATCACCCAATTGGAGAGCCATAATTGTGTCTTCCTTATTATATATTTCAAGACAAGCAACAGTTTATGATGCCATAGGAGTGCTGTTCTTCATTGATAATTTTAGGGATTTGTAATAATTGCATTAGGGGATAGGGGAATGAGGAAATGGGGGAAGTAGGGAGATAGGGAAATTCAACTGTAGCAGCCGCTGGATGGCAGCAGGAAAATCCTTGCCAGAAAAGGGTTTTAGCGATTTAGATTGTCCTAACCAACTTGTTCCTTGTGATCAAACCCCAAAACCGCAAAACCCTTCCCCTAGGACGGCAAACTAGGTTATGATCTGGTCTAATGGCATGATATAACTTTTTTAACTAGCTATCAGCGTTCAGCTAATAGCTAGGCTGCGGTGGCAAATCCCAACTACCCACCCTATGCCTAGTCGGAAAGCTGACGGCTTAATTTCTTGTCCTAATCGTTAATTTGCCTTGGTTTTAGGAGACCACAACTGCAATGAAGAATCTTGTTCGTCTGCTGGCGGTAATTGCCTTGATTATCGGGAGTTTTTGGGGCAAAGTTCCCGCTCAAGCTCTCAATCTTACCTCGATCGCCCTTCCTTCTCATCCTGTGGCGGTCTTAAATGCGGCTGATGCTAAACTAACCACAGAATTTGGGGCGAAAATCGACCTTAATAACAGTGATATTCGCGATTTCCGGGACTTGAGAGGGTTCTATCCCAATTTAGCCGGTAAAATCATCAAAAACGCCCCCTACGAAGAAGTGGAAGATGTCCTCAATATCCCCGGACTCTCGGACACTCAAAAAGAGCGTTTACAGGCTAATCTAGAGAAATTCACCGTTACTGAGCCTTCTAAAGAATTTATCGAGGGTGATGACCGTTTTAACCCCGGAGTTTACTAAATCCAGTTAATTACGGTTTTAAAAAAATTCCTAGGTGAGCGATCGCTCACCTTTTTCAGTGATCAGCTTCTGAAGGCAAGAGGCAAAATAAAGAATCTGGCATACTGCCCCAAGGAAAAGACTGGGGATTTTGGCCAGAGCTATAGAGAAATGAAGTGCTAGAATAAATAGAATTTATCAATTAACTCCTACATGGTCGTTTCCTCGCAACTGCCGAGTTATCAAGATGTTTTAGTGGTGGGATCGGGAGCGGCGGGATTGTATGCCGCACTGTGTTTACCCCCTAACTTAAAGGTGGGTTTAATTACCAAAGAAGATTTAAAAACTGGGGCTAGTGATTGGGCGCAGGGAGGAATTGCGGCAGCCACGTCCCCGGCAGATTCCCCCGTTTTCCATTTAGAAGATACCCTGAAAGCTGGAGCGGGCTTATGCGATCGCTATGCCGTGCAGTTTTTAGTCGAGAAGGCCCCCCAAGCGATCGCTGATTTGCTGCGGTTAGGAGTTAGTTTTGATCGCTCTGGAGACGACTTAGCCCGCACTCTTGAGGCTGCCCATTCCCAGGCCAGGGTACTGCACGCAGCCGATCGCACGGGGAGAGCGATCGTCAGTACCCTGATGGAAAAAGTGGTCGAACGCCCCAATATTACCATTATTCCCCAAGCGATCGCACTGAAACTGTGGCTTGATTCGGAAGGGCAACGCTGTCAAGGTATTTGTTTACTCCATCAAGATCATCTCTGTTGGCTACGAGCGCAAGCAGTCATTCTGGCTACGGGAGGCGGCGGTCAAGTCTATGCCCAAACTACCAATCCCGCCGTTAGCACCGGGGATGGAGTCGCCCTCGCTTGGCGTGCTGGGGCAGTGATTCGCGACCCGGAATTTTTTCAGTTTCACCCCACCGCTTTGACTGTGCCGGGGGCGCCGCGGTTTTTAATTAGTGAGGCGGTGCGCGGCGAAGGAGCGCATTTAATTGATGCCCAGGGGCGGCGTTTTGCCTTCGATTATCATCCGGCCGGAGAATTGGCTCCCCGGGATGTGGTGAGTCGGGCAATTTTTAGCCATTTGCAGAAAACCTCCGACGATCCCGCCCATGCCAAAGTATATCTAGATTTAAGACCAATCGAACCGGAGCGTCTGCGTTATCGTTTTCCCAATATTATCCGCATCTGTCAAAAATGGGGCATTAATGTGCTTGAGGAGCTGATTCCCGTCGCCCCCGCCGCTCACTATTGGATGGGAGGAGTGGCCACCGATTTAAACGCCCGCACTTCTCTACCCGGTTTGTATGCGATCGGCGAGACAGCTAGTACAGGTGTTCATGGAGCCAATCGTTTAGCCAGTAATTCTCTCTTGGAATGTATTGTCTTTGCGGCAAGTTTAGCTGCAATAGGTCTAGAGCCGGAAAACTTGCTGGGGGAAAGACCAGAAAAACCCTTAGAAATCGCAGAAAATTGGCAAGAAGAACAGGAATACTGGCAAAAAGTACGGAGAGAATTACCGATTTTAATGTGGGAAAATGCGGGAATTTGCCGATTTCAAAATGAGTTAGAAACTGCTATCCTACGGGTGCAAAAGTGGAAACAACAGTTAGAATCCTTAAAGATGGGCCAATTTCTCCAGAATCTTCTCCCCGACAAAGGACAATTATTTTTGTGTCCCTCGGTGCAGTTAGAAATAAGAATAGCGATCGAGACATTAAATCTTCTAGATATCGCTGACTTAATTCTGGAAAGTGCCTTATTACGAGCAGAAAGCCGCGGCGGTCACTATCGGGGCGATTATCCAGAAACCGTAGCTAATTGGCAATTCCACACGACTATTCAAGGTCGAACGTGGCGGAAAACGCCTGTGCAAGCTTAATTAAGCCAGTTTTTCACAGATAATCCCTACTAGGAGCCGTACTATTCGCCCCACGCTCACCGGAGGCCTTTCCCAATCATCGTGGTCTATGACCTATCTCTGGAGTTAAGTGCTTTTCATTTACGGCTTTTAGGCTATCATACTTTTACCCTCCCCCCCCCCCTAAACAGTTGCATTAATTCTATGATCAAACCCAATTTCCTATTTTTGTTAGCTATCGGTGTGAGCAGTTGGGGTCATCATTTTCAGGCTTTACCCAAGGCTAACGCTCAAACTCCCCCTAGGTTAGAGCAACCCCAGACTGTCGCCACTTACGATCAGTTGATGAAAGCTGGTTACGAAGCTACAGCCCAAAGAAATTACCAACTCGCCCTCGGAAAATTTCAACAAGCTCTGGCACAACGTCCGAACGATACATTTGCTCAAAATGCGATCGCTAATATCCAGAAGTATCTAGGTCAAACCGCCACGGCCGCCAACGCAGCCGCCAAAAACGAGACTTCACCAATACCGTTAATTGCTGGCTCGGCTCTCTTATCCATCGCTTTATTGGGAGTTTTACTATCGCTTTTCTTCCAATATCGTCCCAAGGGCAAAGCCTCAAAACGGCCCAAAAAGACAACTTACGTCAATCCTAAAAACCCACTCGACAACTTTTCCGGGGGCAATGGTAATTCCTTCGATGCGGACACCAAAACTGGCAGTGACATTAATGGCAATAGGGAAGACGATTTCGAGTTCGAGCCTTCTTTGCCCGTACAAGCTACCTCCCGCATCCCGAACGCAGACTTAATCCTGAGTTTGATTGAAAGTCTGCGTGATGATGATCCCCGCACCCGCAGACGGGCGGTTTGGAAGCTGGCACAGATGTCCGATTCTAGGGCAATGCAGCCTTTAGTCGATAGTATGGTGGATGGGGATTCCTACGAACGCAGTTTAACCCTAGAAGCTCTCGCTCAAATCTGTACCCGCTCCCTGCGACCGATGAACCAAGCTTTGGCTATCTCTCTCCAGGATAAAAATCCCCAAGTGCGGAAAAATGCTATCCGGGATTTAACCAGACTCTACGATATCATGTCTCAGATCAGTCAATTAATTTGTCATGCCCTCGATGATTCCGATGAGGAAGTGCAAGAAACAGCACGCTGGGCAATCAGACAGTTAAATCTGCAATTACCGCCCCGTTTAGATATTGCTCCCCTGGAAACCACTGGTGAACCGGAAGATGATGACGTACAGGATACTTCCTTCACTGAAACCACATCCACTGAGGTGCAGAATTGAGTGGAAAACTGTTATTTCTCTCCACTCCCGTGGGATTTTTGGGATCGGGGGACGGCGGTGGCCTAGAATTAACTCTTTATGATCTCGCTCGCACTCTGAATAAGCAAGGGTATGCGGTGCGGGTAGTGGCTCCAGAAGCCTCGCAATTGCATGATATTCCCTTAATCACTATAGCAGGAAATGCCCAGATTTCCGCCCAAAGTCAAGGCCGGCAAGCCCCGATTTTCATGCCCGAAAATGCCGTTTTGGCCAATATGTGGCACTACGCTCAACAAGTACAACATCAGTACGATTTAATTGTTAATTTTGCCTAGGATTGGCTGCCTTTTTATCTCACTTCTTTTTTTGCCACTCCCGTCGCCCATTTAGTCAGCATGGCTTCCGTTTCTTTGGCGATAGATCATATTATTCAAAAAACCTACCGCAGTTTTCCCCATTTACGCGCTTTTCACACCGTCGCCCAAGCAGAAACTTTCTCAATATCTCCCCCCTATCGCTGTTTGGCTAATGGTTTAGACGTATCTTTGTATCAGTTTCGGGCCGCTCCTTCCCCCTGTCTAGCCTGGGTGGGACGGATTGCCCCGGAAAAAGCTTGAGAAAATGCGATCGCCGCTTGTCAACAGTTGGGCGTACCTTTAGGGGTTTTCGGTCATCGGAAATTTTGGGTCTGAAACCCCGCCGTTCTAGGTTGGCTTTACGTTAGAATTAAAAGGCCAGTCTCGAAAACCAAGTGGACGGCGCAGCACCTTGAAAACTCGGCTTAGGGGGTTCCGACCAGAAAAGCTTG
>NZ_JADBVM010000307.1:0-16390 GCF_020244875.1 Microcystis sp. M44BS1 | reverse complement strand
TGCTGGTGTTTGTATCGAAGTTGCTGGTGATTGTCCCGTCAAATCTTGTAAAATCTCCCGCGCTGACTGATAACGCTTTCTTGTCCCAAACTCGATCATTTTATCAAGAATGCGCCCTAAATCATCCCGAACATTATTATTGACTAAAAACTGTCGCCAAATCCATTCATGGTCACTGGTATCAAATAAATCAAAGGGTGAAACCTGAGTCAACAAATAAATACAAGTGACTCCTAAACTATACAAATCACTAGGATTGTTCGCCTTACCATTAGCTTGTTCTGGTGCGACATATTCCGCTGAACCGATTACCGTACCAGTAACAGAACGGTTAAGAGGTGTAACAACTTTAGACGCACCAAAATCCACTAAAACCGCTTTTTTGTCTGAGTTACGTCTAATAATATTTTCCGGTTTAATGTCTCGGTGAACTACTCCCCGACTATGGATAAAATCTAAAACTGGCAAAATATCTGTTAATAAAGCTTTAATCTTGGCTTCATTAAATACCCCTTGGCTTCTTAATTCTTGTTCTAAATTCTGTCCTTCAATATATTCTTGTACCAAATATTGACGGTCATCATCATGATTGAGATAGGCGAAAAGTTCAGGGATTTGGGGATGTTTTCCTAATTTCTCTAATTGGATTGCTTCTTTTTCAAATAATTCTGAGGCTTTCTCAATTGTATCAGTCCCTTGAGCCGAGGGAAAAAACTGTTTAATCACACAATAAGGTCGAGAAGGCTTACTATAATCTACCGCTTTAAAAGTGCGACCAAATCCTCCTTGACCAATTAATTTAATTGCTTGATAACGCTCTTGTAAGAACAATTTAGAGCGGCATTTTTCACAGAATTTATTGCCATCTGGATTGGCAGAAGAACAATTAGGATTGAGACACAGACTCATGGTTTTTACTCCTTTAAGTAGTTTGGTTGACGTTAAACGTTAAAAAAGTAGCTGTTGGTTATGTTGGGTTTCCTGTCTTAGCTGTTGGTTGTGTTGGGTTTCGTGTTTTAACTGTTGGTTATGTTGGGTTTCCTGTCTTAGCTGTTGGTTATGTTGGGTTTCGTGCCTCAACCCAACCTACGGTACTTGATCTCATACATTTGACTTCAATAAAAGGTCTGATACATCCCTGAAGACGGAAACCACCTTTTTTGGCTAACTTACATTCAGCAGAGTATTTTTTGGCGTTTTTTTTGATTGATAATAGCTACGTCTGTTGTGAAAAGCTGACAACAATCAATCATATAGTCATTGCCAAAAAGCTCGAATCATTAAAAATTTGATTTCCCCAAAACTTTGCGCTTTAAAGCTAGAACACGAGGACGCGCACCTTGACTAGAAAATCCTAACCCTTCACGGAATATTTCGGGCATATAATAACGAACTGCATCTTCTTTATCCTTATCCTCATAAATTACTCCCATTTGCTCAAGAATATTGACTGTAGTAGCATCCAGCTTAAACTGTTCTAGAGAAAAAGGAATTTTTTTATCACTATATTCATGTAACCTTTCTGCCCAGCTTTTAAATATAGGATATTCTTCCTTAGACTCTTCAACTTTTTTCTTACTACAGGGTTCAAGCGCTCGTCGAATCGCTTGGGGAGGTAACAGTCTAGTATTCGACCATTTAGTAAATTGTATTTCTTCTTTTTTTTCTACAGTAATATTAGCAGCATGATACAAAAATCTCACAATATCCCGCGCTTGCAGTCTTCCATTAAAATCGGTTAAAGCGGCAAAAATCCAATTGTCTGACTTAGCTTCCCTTGCATTATCTGCTCCTAATTTTTTGCCCCAAAGTCGTTCTAGTTTTTCTTTTAAATCTTCAATTGAACAATCGAATAAATCTTGAGGGTTAGCATTAATAACCGATGATTGTATGCAGAGCCAATAGGAAAGTTTAAGAAACGATTCTAGATTCCAAGATAGATCATAATTACAATATAAGCTTTCAAATTGTTGCGAGTTTTGTGTAATTGTATATCTCAAGAAATCTCGACGCAGAAAGACAATCAATCCGAGATTAGATTGCCGAATTTCTGATAATTTATTGGGTAAATGATCGATCAAGGCTTTCAAGGCTTTTCGTTCACAGTTATCATTGGCAACATTAGGCAAAGCATCTTCTAATCCATCAAATAAAAATATAATCTTCGAGTTTTTTTGTTGAAGGTATTCATGCAGTTTTTGTAATTGACAATTTTCAGGATTATAACCTAAAACTCTCGAAATTTCTTTGATCCAAAAATTTGTCCAATCAACCTCATTCCAATCCTGATTTGATAGCGACTGTATGATTCTGTCTGTTAAATCCGAGGAGGAAAATTGATAATCATTATTAAGAACATTATTAACATTTTGCCGTGCTTCCTCAAGAATATTTTTGGCCTTATCATTTAAATTTTTTGATTGCAGTAAAGGAAATATTAAACCGAGATTGTCTCGGGAATTTTCTTGATTTTGAAGATCAACTTTATTTAAAAAATTTTCCCAAGACTGTAGGCGAGATAGCTGAATATAATTAAAGGTTTTTCCCGCACCTTTAGCACCAATTGAGATAACATTAGGTAGTTTATCTTGAAAATTACGAGCGAGATTTTTCAATGGCTCGGTAATGAGTAAATCTTCCCCTTCTCCCTTTTCTGCATAAATATATTTATTGCAAGTATCCCTGAGTTTTTTCACATCATCTAAGGAGTTATCTGAAGGTGTGGCTGATGCAATGCTATTATTAGATAATTCATCTTCTGCCCATTGTTTTGCCAGTTCCATCAAGGAAGTTGAACTTAATTTGTTTTGAGCTTCGTCCCAATTGTTAACATATAGTAACTCTTGGGCGAAATCAGTTTCTTTAATATCCAGTCTAGTAGTATATAAACTCTCATTTTTGGGTTGAACATAAGCCGACTGTAATTGCTCTAAAATATTCTCAAATGCTGGTAAATTTCTGACTTCTGGGGTTAAAAAACTAATAATTATCGAAGGATCATAATAATTATCATCCTTTACTTTTGAGTCACTGGGAGCTAGTAAGCCAATTTTTTCTAAAACCATCCTGACACCTCGCCAAGATTGCTCATTAACTGTTGTTACTAAAAATCTTTGGATTCTAGAGTCAAATAAAATTGGGCTAGAAATTTCACTTAATCCTGCTCTTAAATCAATAAATATATAATCTACTGCTAATTTTTGCCCTAATTGATGAATTGCATCCCCTACCTCCCAAGCACCCGACGGATTTCTGGCTAAATTTTCTGGCAGTATAGGAGTATCTAAGAGTTCTTCTTCTTCAATAAAAGCGGGTAAAAAATATAAAGTTGATTTATTTTGCTGTTTGGCAGTTTTCTTAATTTCTTGAGTTACCCAAGAGAGTGCCACCTCTAGAGATGGCTTGGGATATTGATAAACTTCTAAAAAATTGCTCAAAGATACGGTTGCCTCTTGATTTTCATACCTTTGCCAATAGGTTAACCCCGGAGCCTCTAAATCTGAGTCAATAACTAAAATTTTAACTGGTTTATTTATTTCTTTTGCTCTTGCTAAGAGAGCAAGAATATAAGCAGCTAAATGTAGGGTTCTTCCCACACCACCTTTAAAAGAATAAAAAGCAATAATTTCTGGCTTATTTTGATAAGTATTGGCTAAAAAATTATCCGATTGCTCTGAATCTGTATTTGCTTTTAAATAAGCGACTTCCTGCCAAAAAGGTCGAATCGATGGATAAAAATCAGAACTATTATCTATTAAAATAAATTCTACAGGAATAGAAGCATTATCAATATCTAGCTGAATAATTTGTTCTGATTCTTGATACCAATCTCCGAACCATTCTTTTAATATTGAGTTAGCTTTTGGTTGATCATCTTGATTTTGAATACCAATCTCTAAAGCACTACTAAAACAACTAATTTTAACAATACCATCAGGTAAGTCATTTCCGTTAGCGGTTTCGCGAGCAATTTTTCTTTTAATATCAAACCAAGTTAGTAATGGCCGTCTTCTCATAGTCCCTGCAACTCCTGTGCAATCCAACGTAATATATCTAACAATTTTTTTTCTAATTCACTATCCTTAATATTGTCACAGCATCCCCCATATCGCCACATTTGATTAATTTCACCGCAAGAAAGCTCTCTCTCTTGATTATTTTTTAAAGGTTTCATACTCAATTGTGGGGGAAGTTTTAGTTTTTCTCCCGCAGCTAGTTTGTCTAGTAACTTATTTATATCATGCCGCACTTCAAGTAATTCTCGACAAGAATCGGTGCAATCTTTACTTTGTCTTTTCAGTAAAACCGCTTTGAGACCACATTCAACCGAGTAAAATAGCAATAAACGATGAGCGTTAGTTCTGGTTTCGACCTTTGCCGCTCGTTGATTTTCTCTCCATGCTTTTTGTAGTTCTCTGTCTGTAAAAGGAATCACCCAGTCAACTCTTTGCACGATACGGTTAGATCCTAGCACAAAAAAACCCGCTGGCGCGGGCTTTTTTCACCAAACCAAAGTTTTAATTAACCTAACAACGCTTTTGCCTTCGCTACCACGTTATCCACGGTAAAACCAAACTTCTCTGACATTCCTAGAGAAAATATCGTAATTTTGTTAAAATAATCTCAAAGAAAAGCCTCTAAAATCAAAGGTAATGTCTAAAATCGCTAAAAAACTTAGTAATTCTCCTTTTCGTTATCCCGGCGGTAAATTTTATGCCCGTAAGCTAATCTTAGCTTGTCTTCCCAGTCACCATAAGTATTGTGAACCTTTTGCGGGGGGAGCATCTATATTCTTTGCTAAGGAAAGTGTAGCAGAGAATATTCTCAATGACAAAGATGAAGAATTAATCAACTGTTATCGACATATCAAAGATTATCTTGGTAGTCTAATTGAATTATTAAAAGATCTAAACGCTACCAAAGAATTACACAGTTATTATAAAAATGAATTTCAACCAGCTAATGACCTAGAAAGAGCCATGCGTTGGTATTATCTAAATAGAACTTCCTACTCAGGAATTATGAAACTTGAAAATTGTTATTGGGGCTATGGTGATAAGTATTCTATGCGTCCTGAAAACTGGCCTTCTCACCTAAAAACTACTTCGGAAAAACTGCAAAATGTCAATTTATTTTGTTTAGATTTTGAAGATTTAATCAATCAATTACCCGACGATTACTTTTTATTTGTCGATCCTCCCTACTTTCAAGCAGATCAAAATAAATTCTATTCCTGTTTCTTCAGTCTAGAAGATCATGAAAGGTTATGTAAGACGTTGAAAAAACATCAACATCGATTTAAATTTCTTTTGACTTATGATAATTGCTCCGAAATTAGAGAAATGTATGATTGGTGTATTTCTTTACAAGATAATGAATGGAATTACACTATTAATCGAACTGATGATCAAAAAAATGGTTTAAAATTGGAACATGGTTATCAGAGTGAAAGACGCAAGGGCAAGGAGGTATTTATTGCTAATTATGATCTTGAGAAACCTGCAAGATTTACACCTCGACAATTAAGTTTATTCGATATATCTTGATTGCTAATTTTAATCAAGTAAATCCTCTATTTTTTCGGTCGGGAGCCATGGTTGTAGAGGTTCAGCCGTATTAACATCAAAGAAAATTTTGGGATAATTAGGGATGAAATTACAGTTGTGATCCTGGCATTTCTGGCGAGAACACTTGATGTTATTGGTTTGATTTGCTGTTAAATCTTTACTCCTGGCAACGTACATTTTTAAAAGGGCTTCTTCTTGATTATTAATATTAATTTTGCTTAAAAATATTTGCTCTTTTGGTGTGGGCTTCCAAACAAATAGTCCTGTTTCTAAATTGGTCTGAAAAAAAGCATTGGCAAGAGATGTAATTACTAAATCAAAATCTGTTTCAATATATTGATCTTTGTGAATATTTAGGCTTGTTGAAGGTATTCCTATCAATTTAGACCTTTGTTCTGCCGCTTTGTCTCCTAAGGTTCTTGATCTCATACATTTGACTTCAATAAAAGGTCTGATACCTCCCTGAAGACGGAAACTACCTTTTTTGGCTAACTTACATTCAGCAGAGTATTTTTTGGCGTTTTTTTGATTGATAATAGCTACGTCTATATCGTGAGAACCAGCTTGAGGATTTAAGCGAGGATTAGTAACTAAATAATTATTCGAGAGTATTTTTGACAGTTCATCTTGTACAGTGAACTCAAAAAACTTGCCACGAATCATAGGAATAACTTTTGGATCATTGAGAACTTCTGTAATATATTTGATATTCAAATTATAACTCTTACAAAAACTTTCTATTTTTTCAAACCATTCCCATTCAAGCTCGTTATCATGCAAAAACTGCTCAAGCAATTTAATCAAATCTTCTGACATCATCAGTATTTACATCGGAATTTATAGACATAGTGTTAAAAAGCTCCGAAAGACTTATGTTTAATGCTCCACATAAAGAAATCAAGCATAGTAAAGAAGGATTCCTTTTACCACGTTCAAGAAGACTGATGTAAGTTCTATCCAAATTGGCCGCTTCGGCCAACCTTTCTTGGGATAAACCCTTTTGAATACGAGCATTATGTAAACATCTGCCAAATTGAGCTAAATTGTCCTTTGCCATGCTTCGATTAAACTGCCTGACGTGACCCCTAGTCCACTGACTGACAGTCACAATAGAAAAACAAAAAAATGAGCCAGATTTTTCTGACTCATTACAGCTAAGATTTCAGGTAATTAACCTAACAACGCTTTTGCCTTCGCTACCACGTTATCCAGGGTAAAACCAAACTTCTCTAGAATCACACCCCCCGGAGCAGAAGCGCCGAAGGTATCAACCCCCAACACATCCCCCTCATCGGTGATGTAGCGATGCCAACCCATGGTTGAACCCGCTTCCACTGCGAGACGTTTTTTCACTGCTTTCGGCAATACCGATTCTTTGTATTCTGCCGATTGTTCCTCGAATAGCTCCCAACAGGGCATAGAAACGACGCGAGCTTTAATTCCTGCTTCTTTCAACACCGCAGCCGCTTTATCGCAGAGATACAACTCGCCACCCGTACCGATGAGAATGACATCGGGAGTACCTTCAGAATCGGTGATAGTATAAGCACCTTTAGCCACACCCTCCAGGGAAGTTCCCGCTAAATTGGGCAGATTTTGACGGGAGAGAGCCAATAAAGTCGGGCGTTTCTTTTCGCTCACCGCTACTTTATAAGCACCGGAAGTTTCCGTACCATCTCCCGGACGCATGACTAACAGGTTAGGAATAGCGCGCAGAGAAGCAACGTGTTCCACGGGTTGGTGAGTCGGTCCATCTTCCCCTAGGGCAATGGAATCGTGAGTCATTACCCAGATGACGCGAGTTTCTGACAATGCCGATAAACGGATAGAATTCCGCATATAGTCGGTGAAAATCAGGAAAGTCGCCCCGTAGGGAATCAATCCCGTGTTATGGAGAGCAATACCGTTACAAATCGCCCCCATTGCGTGTTCCCTTACGCCAAAGTGAACGTTACGCTCCTGATAACTGCCTTTTTGGAAATTACCAAAATGCTCTAATTCCGTGTAGTTAGAGTGGGTTAAATCCGCTGAACCGCCGATTAAACCGGGTAAAACCCCCGCAAGGGCATTTAAGCAGATTTCCGAGTGTTTACGACTAGCGAGAGCCTTATCTTCGGGTTTATAAACCGGTAAAGCTTGCTCCCAACCTTCCGGCAGTTGACCGGTGGTTAACTGTTCAAATAAAGCCGCTTCTGCGGGATATTTAGCCTGATATTCGTTAAATAACTTATTCCAGTCCGTTTCTGCCGTCGCTCCCTTGTCCACTGCTTGCCGGAAACGATTTAACACCTCATCGGGAACCACAAACGGCTCGTATTCCCAACCTAAGGCTTTCCGGGTTAACTCGATTTCCGTTGCTCCCAAAGCTGCCCCGTGAACATCGGCGGTATTAGACTTATTGGGGGAACCATAACCGATGGTGGTGGTGATTTTAATCATCGAGGGTTTATCGGTGACAGCTTTGGCAGCTGCGATCGCATTAGCAATGGCATCTAAATCGGTGTTACCATTCTCCACGTGCTGAACGTGCCAACCGTAGGCTTCAAAACGCTTGCTCACGTCCTCGGTAAAAGCGATATCGGTGGAACCATCGATCGAGATATGGTTATCATCGTAGAGGGCGATTAACTTGCCTAAACCCCAGTGACCAGCTAAGGAACAAGCTTCCCCGGAAATCCCCTCCATATTGCAACCATCACCCAAAATCACATAGGTGTAATGGTCGATAATTTTGGCATCCGGTTTGTTGAAACGGGCCGCTAAATGAGCTTCTGCTAGGGCCAAACCGACACCATTGGCAATCCCTTGACCCAGAGGACCAGTGGTCACTTCTACCCCTTCCGTGACGAAATTTTCGGGGTGGCCGGGGGTTTTCGATTTCCACTGCCGGAATTGTTTAATTTCCTCGAGGGGAACGCTATCGTATCCGGTCAGGTACATCAAAGCGTACTGCAGCATACAACCGTGACCGGCGGAGAGAACAAAACGATCGCGATTGACCCATTGGGGGTTTTTCGGGTTAAAACGCAGGAATTGATCCCAGAGAACAAAGGCCATGGGAGCGGCTCCCATCGGCAGTCCGGGGTGTCCCGATTTAGCTTTTTCCACGGCATCCACCGCTAAAAAACGCACGGCATTAATACAAAGTTCTTCGAGGGATTGGGAGGCGACAACCATAATGTTTTTTAGAATGAACTACAAAAATAAGACCAGGTTAAAGAGGGAGCCACTCACAGATTACTCTTTCAGGGGCATCGACTCAAGCATATTTTCTAAAAGCTAAGGTGACGTTATGGCCACCAAATCCAAAGGAGTTGGAGAGGGCAGCGTTAACTATCTGCTGACGACTTTCGTAGGGGACGTAATCGAGATCGCAATCGGGGTCAGGATTGTCCAGGTTGAGCGTCGGGGGAATCCGATCATTAGCGATCGCCATGACCGTGGCCACGGCTTCAATGCCGCCAGAACCGCCTAAAAGGTGGCCTGTCATTGATTTGGTGGAACTGACGGGGATTTTGTAGGCCGATTCTCCTAAAGCTTTTTTAATCGCCTTGGTTTCCGTGGGATCATTGGCCCCCGTACTGGTGCCGTGGGCGTTGATATAGCTAATTTCCGCCGGAGTTAAACCGGCATCTTTGATCGCTAATTCGATCGCTCTGGTGGCCCCACGACCATCGGGAACCGGAGCCGTCATGTGATAGGCATCGCAAGTCAGACCATAACCGATCATTTCGGCGTAAATCCGCGCCCCACGGGCCAAGGCCGTTTCTAATTCCTCTATAATCAAGATTCCTGCCCCTTCCCCCATGACAAAACCATCCCGATCCTTGTCAAACGGACGACTGGCCCGGGTGGGGTCATCGTTGCGGGTGGACAGGGCCTTAGCGGAGGCAAAACCAGCCAATCCTAGGGGGGTAACGGCGGCTTCCGTCCCACCGCAGATCATCGCTTTGGCAAAACCCCTTTGTACTAGACGGAAAGCATCGCCGATGGCATTAGAACCGGCAGCGCAAGCGGTCACGGTGCAGTTACTCGGTCCCTTGGCCCCCGTGTGGATAGCGGTTAAACCGGCGGCCATATTGGCAATCATCATCGGGATCATGAAGGGACTACACCGGCTCGGACCTTTTGTCAAGTAAATTTCCTGTTGATCCTCCAGCACTTTTATGCCACCTACGCCCGTACCAATTAGTACACCTATATCATCGGCATTGAGAGCGTCGATAACTAATCGAGAATCTTGCAGCGCTTGCAAACTAGCGGCGACGGCAAATTGAGCGAAACGATCCATGCGCTTTGCCTCTTTGCGATCCACATAGTCGTGGGGGTCAAAACCCCGCACTTCCCCAGCAATGCGACAAGCGTGACGGGAGGCATCAAAGTGGGTAATTAAACCAATGCCACTTTTGCCGTTGATTAAGCCTGTCCAATAGTCTGCTAGATTATTGCCGAGGGGAGTGATCGCACCCATCCCCGTGATGACAACCCTTTTTAATGGCAATTCTGTCATGTTTGTTCAAAAATAAGGGCAGATTTTGCCCCAGATATTTAATCCTAATTGTCAATTTTCCCGCAATAATTAGGCGGTTGCTCCTACTTTCTCGCTAATATGGTCAACAGCTTTGCCTACAGTGTCAATTTGTTCGGCCGCTTCGTCGGGAATTTCAATATCAAATTCTTCCTCTAAAGCCATCACTAACTCGACCACATCGAGGGAATCAGCTTGCAGATCATTAGCAAAGCTTGCTTCGGGGGTAACTTTTTCCGGCTCTACTTCTAATTGTTCTACAACAACTTTTTTAACTCGATCGAAGATGTCTGCACTCATGGATGTCAATTTTTATCCGCTGGTTTACCGGACTCTAGCCTCTAGAGTCTGGGGAAATGGGGCGGTGTTACCATTTCCGACAATAAATTTCGGTTAGCTTTTTCACTGACCATTTTTCATCTTACTGGAAGTTGTTCCCCCCTTGATGAAGTTTTTTTGCGATCATCAGGGAAATTGGGGTGTGGGGTGTGGCAATTATGAATTATGAATTATGAATTGGGGAGGTGGGGAAGTGGGGAAGTGGGGTAGTTGGGTGTGGAGTAGTGGAGTAGTGGGGTAGTGGGGTAGTGGGGTAGTGGAGCATTTGGATGAAATTTCCCTAAACCCCTAAATCCCTATCACCCCAAAACCCTATCACCCTGACTCCTATCTCCTGACGACCGAATAAAAAGCAAAAATATAACGGATAACTCCGAAATTCGGATAATAATCATGGCCGACCATTACCCAAATTCTAGAATTTCCGTTTTTTTGGTTTTCTTGACTACTATTCGGCGGTAGCCAATCCAGTTTCGGTGCTGCCGGTGCTGCGACGACGGGTGAGAGTATTAAAGAGCATAATTCCGATCGCTTTGATCAGATTACCTTCCAACTCTTGGAACATTCTCATGTTCAGGCCAAAAGCGGCGTTAGCTTCGGCGACAATGCGATCGGCCATGGCTTGATCTACCGGTAACTGGTCGAGGGTTTGACGATAGTGGTTTTTATAGGCTTTTTCGTCGGGAATATCTTTGAAATCATAGAAAGCAGTGCCACCAGTTTCCAGATTCATCGCTTTTTCGGCGATTTTTTTCAAGATTTGCCCCCCGGACAGATCGCCGAGATAACGGGTATAGGAATGAGCGACTAATAATTCGGGTTCTGTTGTGGCGATTTCCCGAATCCGGTCAACGTAGGCCTGACCTGCGGGAGATAAAGCGATCTCGTTGCGCCAATTGGGACCATAATAAAAATATAAATCCTGTTCTAGCGCATTTTTGCGATTGAGTTCAGGAAAACAGATTTTAGAAACGACGGGATGACTGGAAAGTTTTTCCATCTCCTCCTCCATGGCCGAATAGACGAAGTAGAGGTTAGCCACCAGTTTGCGATAGGAAGTTTTTTCCACCACCCCCTTGAGAAAACACTTGACAAAACCGACGTTTTCTGCCATTGTGTGGGATTTTTTCGTGCCTTCTCGCAGTTGAGTTGATAAATTAACGCTCATATTATGATCACCTGTTGGGATGAGTAGAATGGATCGGGTTCGTTACAGATGCTTACTAAAACCGCCTATTTTGGTAGATTAAACTGAATCGATCGCTAATTTTATTAAGAATTTTTACAGTGCCGCCGGGGGAGCTTAGGGGAGAAATTTAGCTCTAGCAGGACTTAACCGCCGGTTGAAGCCGGTATCCATCGAGATGGCGCAATTGTAAAGATTAGTGAAAAACTGCTCCCTAGTTGATCTTTGGGCAGGAGAGGGTATAATCTGGCACCAATATCAATTTTCGACCAACACTGTTTACACTTCTTAAAAATTCTTAACATTCAGGAGACTTATATAGGCAAAATTTCACAAATTGAAACCGAATTTAGCAATCATGCTTATAATCAGTACAGGATTCTTTATGTTGTGCTAAACTCAGGCCCTTGAGAGACAAAGCCCTAGTTGCGATGTCAGCGAGAACACATTTAGCAACTCCCTATCCAAACCCTTAGTCATAACACTCTGGTAATGCCCCGAATACTTGTAATCGATGATGATCCTGCAATCGCGGAATTAGTCTCCATCAACTTGGAGATGGCGGGTTATGACGTTAACCCCGCAGAGGACGGGATTAAAGGCCAGGCCTTGGCCGTCCAGTTACAACCCGATTTAATCATGCTGGATTTAATGTTGCCCAAAGTCGATGGTTTTACCGTCTGTCAGCGTTTGCGACGAGATGAACGCACGTCCGACATCCCGATTTTGATGCTCACAGCCTTAGGACAAACCCAAGATAAAGTGGAAGGTTTTAACGCCGGTGCCGATGATTACCTGACCAAACCTTTCGAGGTGGAGGAAATGTTAGCTAGGGTGCGCGCCCTCCTTAGACGCACCGATCGCATTCCCCAAGCCGCTAAACACTCAGAAATACTCAGTTTTGGACCTTTAACCCTGGTTCCCGAACGTTTTGAGGCGGTCTGGTTTGAAAGTGTGGTCAAGTTAACCCATCTAGAATTTGAGTTACTCCACTGTCTTCTCCAACGTCACGGTCAAACCGTTTCCCCTAGTGATATTCTCAAGGAAGTCTGGGGATATGATCCCGATGATGATATCGAGACTATTCGCGTTCATATTCGCCATTTGAGAACGAAACTAGAACCCGATCCCCGCCACCCTCGCTATATTAAAACCGTTTACGGTGCGGGTTATTGTCTGGAGTTACCCACCAATGAACAGGTGGTGCTTGATTCATCGGTGGCAACAGTTTAAACAGGGAGCGGATAGGCAATAGGGACAATTGTTTCCTCGCTCCTCCTCCTCTTCAGATTGAGAAGGTTTGACTCGCGGTTGGGTTTTGATGGCTATGGCTGAGGCCTCTTTTTGTCCCTGACGATAACGAGGGGAAAACACCCCCAGCAAGTCAGGACAATGGTGGGAGTAACTACTGGTTTACGGTAAATCCGTCGCCCCCATCAAAAAGCGATCGCATTCCCTGGCGGCCCCGCGGCCTTCATTAATCGCCCAAACCACCAAACTTTGACCACGACGACAATCCCCCGCTGCAAAGACTTTCGGTAAGCTAGTGGCAAATTGACCGTGTTCGGCCTTGATATTGCTGCGGGCATCCTTTTCTAAGCCTAAATCATCGAGTAAAGGCTGTTCTGGTCCCAAAAATCCCATGGCCAATAGAACCAATTGCGTCGGGATGACTTTTTCTGTTCCTGCTACCGGTTGGGGGATAAACTGCCCTTTTTCGTTGCGTTGCCATTCCACCCGTACCGTGTGAATCCCTGTGACGTTGCCCTCGCTATCCCCCTCGAATTTAGTCGCCGTGGTGGTATAAACCCGGGGGTCATCGCCAAAACGTGCGGCCGCTTCCTCTTGTCCATAGTCCATACGGTAGATTTTCGGCCATTCGGGCCAGGGATTATCGGCGGCCCGTTCTCGGGGCGGTTGCGGCATAATCTCTAATTGGGTGACGCTACGGCAGTTATGACGCAGGGAAGTCCCCACACAGTCGGTTCCCGTGTCACCACCGCCGATAATTACCACGTCTTTACCCGCGGCCAAGATAAAATCCTCCCCGGGCTGTCCGTCTAATAGTGCTTTTGTATTAGCGGTGAGAAACTCCATGGCGAAGTGAATGCCCTTTAATTGGCGACCTTCGATGTTTAAATCCCGGGGTTTGGTGGCCCCGGTACAGATAACCACGGCATCGTATTCGTTTAATAGGTCTTGGGCGCTGATATCCTTGCCCACTTCCGTGTTACAGACCATTTTTACCCCTTCCTGTTCGAGTATCTGGAGACGACGCAGAACGACTTCTTCCTTATCTAACTTCATGTTGGGGATACCGTACATCAACAGGCCCCCGGGGCGATCGGCCCGTTCGTAAACCGTCACCCAGTGACCAGCTTTATTTAACTGGTCGGCAGCCGCTAATCCAGCAGGTCCGGAACCGATCACAGCCACTTTTTTGCCGGTACGGATTGCGGGGGGATTGGCAGTAATCCAACCGGATTCCCAACCTTTGTCGATAATCGAACATTCAATATTTTTGATCGTAACGGGGGGATTATGAATACCGAGAACACAGGAACCCTCACAGGGAGCGGGGCAGACTCTACCGGTAAATTCGGGGAAATTATTGGTTTTATGGAGGCGATCGAGGGCTTCTCGCCACAATCCTCGATAGATTAAATCATTCCATTCGGGAATCAGGTTATTAATCGGGCAACCACTGGCCATGCCACTAATTAGGGTTCCCGTGTGACAAAATGGTGTACCACAATCCATACAACGGGCAGCCTGATTGCGGAGTTTATCTTCGGCCATGGGAAGATGAAACTCATCCCAATTATGAAGGCGATCGAGAGGGGTAAGTTCGGAAGGAAGTTCACGCAGGAATTCGATAAAGCCAGTCGGTTTGCCCATAGTCTTTGTTATCTCTGTCGTTTATCCCCTATCTTCCTTCACAGTTCGATCGATCCCGCAACTTTACCGATTTCTTTAATCTTATCGGCAGCTCAGTGGACTAACAGGCGGTAATTTTGACAAATTGGGTAATTAACTATTGAGTTAAAAACAGGCGATTTCAAGAGGAAGGGGGCAATTCTAACGGGATAGCCCCGATTATTCCCTTACGAAAATCATTGAGTAACTGCATGGCTGCCCTTTCTTTATCTTCTTGATATTTGAGATCGGCCAATTTTTCGATAAAATCCTCCCCGGTCATGTCTAGAGTATTCAACCCATAACGAGATTGTAAAAGTCCTTCATACTGTAATTCTATTAATAAATCGACAAAAGCCGCCGCTATCCTTTGGTTATCATAACCAGCATCCCCAATATCCTCACAGATAGCTAATTTCACCGCATCCTTTTGATTTTCTAAACGGGAAGGAATCACCCCCGGCGCGTCTAATAATTCTAAGGTGTCGGAAATTCGCACCCATTGTAATTGTCGCGTTACTCCGGCCCGGCGGGCGCTGGCGACGACTTTTCGCCCTAATAAACGGTTAATCAGGGCAGATTTGCCCACATTGGGAAACCCAATCACCACAGCCCGCACTGGACGCGGTAACATTCCTCTTATTTGACGTTTTTGGTTAATTTCATCGCCAATTTTTTCCGCCGCTTTGATAATTGCTTTAACTCTTTCTCCCTGTTTAGCGTTAGTAAAATAGACGGTTTCTCCTTGACTTTTAAACCATGTTACCCATTGTTGATAGGCAGATTCGGGAATCATATCGAGACGATTTAAGATTAATAAGCGCGGTTTATTGCCAATCCAATCGTCCACCTGCGGATGATGGGAAGCTAAGGGGATGCGAGCATCGCGCACTTCTAGGATCACATCCACGAGTTTAAGATGTTCCTTAAGTTTTCTTTCCGCTTTGGCAATATGACCGGGATACCATTGAATTAACGACATGGGAGATGGGAGTATAAAATTAGATCTTATCAGGAATAGTCCCTAGATAGCTATAATTATCTGAGAAAGAGTTTAGTAATTTCACTGCAATTATAACAGGATTATCGATGACTAATTTAAAAAAATGGCAAATTGTTAAATCTGAGCTAGTTTTTCAGAATCGTTGGTGTCAAGTCCGTCAAGACGCGGTGAAGTTATCCTCTGGACAAGTTATCGATGATTATTTCGTTAATATTCGTCCTGAAATTGTTTTAGTTGTTCCAGTTACTGAGGATAATCAATTAGTTTTTGTCCGTCAATATCGTCACGGAGTTAAGGAAATTTTATTGGAATTTCCCGCTGGATCAGTGGATGCGGGTGAAGATAATATTACCACAGCAGCGCATCGGGAATTCGAGGAGGAAACTGGTTATCACAGTGATTCTCTAATGCCTCTAGCTGTTTTGTACGATAATCCTGTTAAAGATACTAACAGAATTCATATTTTTTTGGCTCTTAATGCTACCCCCACAGGTCAACAAAAGTTAGATGTTACCGAGGAAATCGAAGTTATTCTGCGACCTTTACAGGAAATTAATCCCCAGGAAATTACTGTCTCTGGTAGTTTAGCTGCTTTCTATTTAGCGAGGGATTTTTTCAAGCAAAATTAAGGAGTTATAGCGGTTATATTGATGGGGAGGTACTTTTCGTTTTTGGGATCCAGTTGTCAGGATTCAGAAGATAGGGTGGTCACTGCGTGCGCGTTGCGGGGGGTGTTGGGGTGTTAGGGTGTTAGTTGAAATTCCCCCACTTCCCCACTTCCCCACTTCCCCACTTCCCCACTTCCCCACTTCCCCACTTCCCCACTTCCCCACTTCCCCACTTCCCCACTT
>NZ_JADBVM010000306.1:0-23178 GCF_020244875.1 Microcystis sp. M44BS1 | reverse complement strand
CCTCTGCTCTTTCTTCTTCTTTAAGAGCTTTTTGTAAGTTTTTCTTTTCTTCTAAGTCTAGGAAATCTTTGGCTGGCATAAGTAGGATTTTTCTCAAGTTACTATTTCTATTTTAGGTGGTTTAAGTGCGTTTTAGCTTATTAGTTGCAGGGTTTGTTGTAATTCCTCGCGACTGTGAATTTCCTCCAGACGGTGAACCGGAACACCTCGATCGAAGAGAATTAAAGTAGGCAAACTACGCAGACGAAAACTATTAGCCAATTTAAAATTATCATCGGCATTGACACCGACTAATTGAATCGCATCTTGACAGTCATTTTGCCAAGAAAAGAGGGTGGGTTGGATTAAACGACACAAACCACACCAAGGAGCCCAAAAATACACGAGAACCGGACGAGAAGAATCTAAAACTAGCTTAGGGAAGCTCTTTTCGTTGACAGATAGCATCATGTCTAAACCGATTTTATGAAAACTTAATTTTGATATAGAAACCATCTTACACCAGTCGGGATCAATAAGAAAGGGGTTGGGAGCAAAATCACCAATAAATTTTACTTGTTGCTTGCATTAGCCAAGGATGCCCCCACCAGAGGAGTAGAATAAACCCTGTTACTCCTAGATAGGCAGGACGAAGGAATTCTTGCCACTTTAGGCTTTGCCGACCATCGATAATTGCTAAAAAGGGAACCACCGAGGTGCGTTCTTTGATCTTTAAAAATGCCTCTCCGTAACGGTCTTCTAAGCGGCGATCGCCATGCCAGACGGCAAAAAGATGATGAGCAATTAAACCCAGGGAAGTTAATAGGGTAAAGCTTGTCCCTAACCAGAGGGTGTGAGCAATACACCAGATCACCTGTCCTACCATCTGGGGATGACGGGTAACGCGCAGGATGCCGGTTTCGTAGAGATGAACCTGGGGTTTTTGGATAGCGGCGATCTCCAGCAGGTTAAAGGTGGCAGGATAGAGAAAGAAAAAAGAAATGGCCGAAAGTACCCAAACTAGGGTTTTAACTCCAGTCACTCCCTGTACTTGCCAGAGAAGCAAACCATCATAACGATGATTGAAGAAATAAACTACTAAAATCACCGCTAGAGGGATACTCACAAGGGCAAATAATACCCGATACAGTCGCGCACCGATGATGGCTTCTCCCCGCATTCGTAAACTGGCTAATCCGCTATGGGCAACAGCAAAACCCAGTAATAAACCTAACATGATCCAATGACTAGCGAATGCCACTTTTACCCTCTTGATTGACTAAATTTTTCTCCCAATTCTATTTTAAAGATTGATGGTTAATTTTTAGCCCCCTTTTTTGTGTTGCCAGTATCGGGGATTCGGGGCAAAATAAAACTATGCTTCCCCAAAGCGACTCCCAAGAATATACCCAGGGAACTATCTAATTTTGCAACTTTTTAGGTAATATGTCTTATCCCCAAAAGCGATTTGTGATGGTCTGTCAGCATTCTTCCTGTTTGGTGCAGGGTGCGTCCGAGCTTCTTTTAGCATGGCAAACGGCAACTCTCCCAGAAGATGTCATCGTTATGACCAGTGGTTGTCAAGGACAGTGTAGCACTAGCCCCACGGTGAGGATTATTCCCGAGGAAACTTGGTACTGTCGTGTTAAACCAGAGGATGTCAATCAGATTGTCGAAGAACATTTAAAAAACGGTCAACCGGTTGAGCGTTTACTCCATCCAAGCATTCACGCTCAATGGCAGTAAACTTGATCGTCAATTTTTAAGTGATGCTTCACAATAGTCTTTTTGCTCGTAGGTTAACCGCTTTGAGTGCCTGTGATTTCAGCTTAGTCTATATAAGACTTCGAGATAGCGGGTGCTAGATGGTGATTTTGTCCTTGCGTTTCCCAAAGATGGGCGTACTATGAAAGTAGGGGAAAAAAAGATAATTTTAGCGATCGATTAACAATGACTAGGGATCTCTGTAGGATTTTATTGATAGAGGATGAGCCGACAACTGTTAAATTAATCCAGAGATTGCTGTTAAAGGCCCCCCAATGTTCCTTGGCCGGGGGGTTGACTTTTACCCTCACCCAAGCTCACGATCTAGAGGAAACTGCCGAAAAACTGGCAGGGGAGAAATTTGATATCATCCTCTTAAGCTTGGAAATCTCTGTCCCCCCCGGCTTAAATATTCTAGTCAAAACCAGAGAATTAGCCTCTGATATACCGATAGTGGTTCAAACTACTAGCAATGATGAGAAATTAGTCGTTAAAGCCTTTCAAATGGGTGCTGACGGTTATATTCAGTTAAATAATATCGATAGTAGTCTTTTAGTCTATCAAATTCGTGTGGCGATCGAGCGTCAGCAATATATCCTCAATCTTAAACATCAACAACAGGAAGATGAATTTCGCGAACTGGAACAGTTAATCAAGGGAGGACAAACTAGCATCACGGCGAAAATGTTCGGTTCTGAGGCAATCAGGCAGAGCATCCCCGATATTTTTCAAGAATTAGTCCAAAATTACGGAGAGTTATTAGATTTAGCTTTAGAAGAACAAGCATACAAAGTCGAACATAATCTATCGGAACGACTGCGAAGCTTGGCCGATAAGTTAGGATTCTTAAAAGCTAGTCCTCGCGATGTGGTGGATATTCATACCACCACCCTACGCCAAAAAAATCAGGATGTCACCCTGGCCAAAGCGCAGGCCTACGTTAGCGAAGGTCGTCTCATGGTCTTGGAATTGATGGGTTATCTCGTCTCTTTCTATCGTAAATACTATATCGGTCTCAGCAACATTAAACTGTTCAATAACACGCAATCATGAGTCAATATCTTCTCAAACTCTACATTATGGGCGATTCAAGTAAATCCCAGAGGGCGATCGCCAATATTTTTCGTATCTGTCGCGAGGAGTTATCCGATCTTTATACGGTAGAAATAATTGATGTTCTCGAACAGCCGCAATTAGCGGAACAGGATAAAATTCTCGTAACTCCTACTTTAGTCAAACAACTTCCCCCACCCCTACAAAGAATTATCGGCGATATGTCCAATACTCAAAAGGTTCTCCTCGGTTTGGATGTTATTCCCAAAGACTCCCATCTCAATTAGGATTCACCTAAAAATTCTTCTGGTTAGGTTTTTCCTCGCTCCTAAGCTCTAATCTTAATTTTATCTCAAATGTCGGGGTGAAGACCCTCGCTTTTAACGAGATGAAACTCCAACCAATATAAAACAGCGAAGCACGACTTAAATCTTGACAATCTCTGCTGTATAAGTTAGCCTATAAATAGTTGTTTGAGGTCGATAAACAATGATTATCCTAAGTTTCAGAAAAATAATCGTTCAAATGTTTATTATCTCCAATTCTGTCTAAGCGTTGATATTCGGGAATAGGCAAAACCGCTAGAACCGACTAAAAAATGTGTAGGATTGGATGTAGGTTTAAAAGTTTTCTACGCTAATAGTGATTATGTTTAAAAATTGGTCTTTCGACGATTGGATGAATCATATCCTTTTTCTGGCTACAATTATGGCTTTGCTGACGATTTGGCTGGGTAGATAAATAAAAACATTTTTCTTTCCTCGCTTTACCGAAAATTTGGGTTTAAGGTTCCCCGTCCATTTTATGGCAGGGAGTGTCAAAATAAGAAACAAAACCCTCAGCGATCGATATGACTGACTCAATCCCAAAAATTTGTATTCTCGGTGGTGGTTTTGGTGGACTCTATACTGCTCTACGTTTGAGTCAATTGCCTTGGACCGATCAACACCCCCCCCAAATTACCTTAATTGATAAAAGCGATCGCTTTTTATTTTCTCCCCTTCTCTACGAATTAGTCACCTCAGAACTACAATCCTGGGAAATTGCTCCCCCTTTCAGCGAATTGCTCGCCAATACCCCCGTTAACTTCCAACAGGGAACCGTCACGGCGATCAATATTAATAATCATAAAATAACCCTTGACAATCAAAACGATATATGCTACGACCGCCTCGTGATCGCCCTCGGTGGTCAATCTTCCCTTGAATTCCTACCCGGGGCCAAAACCCACGCTATCCCCTTTCGTAGTCTAGAGGATGCCTATCGTCTTCAGGATCGACTCAAAACCCTAGAAAAATCCGATCGCGATAAAATTCGGGTCGCCATTATCGGGGGCGGTTATAGCGGCGTAGAATTAGCCTGTAAGCTGGCCGATCGCCTCGGAGAAAGGGGAAGAATTCGTCTGATCGAAAGAAACCCCGATATACTTGGCCCTTCAACCCAATTTAACCGCGACACCGCCAAAAAAGCCCTAGAAAAACGTCTAGTTTGGTTAGATCTAGAAACCACCGTCGCCGATATCCAAGCTGATCGCCTCTCCCTTGACTACAAAGGACAGATCGACAATATCCCCGTTGATCTAATTCTCTGGACCGTTAGTCCGATCGCCTCTCCACTACTCGCTAATTTGCCCATAGCACATAATGAGCGCAAATTACTAAAAGTTAATCAATATTTACAAACTGTCGAAAACCCCAGCATCTACGCGATCGGCGATGCGGCCGATAGTCGCGATCAAGAGGATAAACCATACGCTGCCACGGCCCAAGTGGCCCTTCAACAGTCCGACTACTGCGCTTGGAATATTTGGGCGAGTTTCCACGATAAACCAGCTTTACCCTTCCGTTATCAACCTTTAGGCGAAATGTTGACCCTCGGAGTCGATGAAGCTACCATTAGCGGTTTAGGACTAGAATTAGCCGGTCCCCTTGCCCATCTTACCCGTCGCTTAGTCTATCTCTACCGACTGCCCACCCTTAACCATCAAATCGCCGTAGCATTCAACTGGATTACCCAACCGCTTCTATCCCTCATCTCTGAGTAGCAGCTGCAGGGATGGGGGAGAATTAAAGTGGCTTTTTTTAATCTAGTTACTTGTCACTTAGATTGCTATATTGACTGTATCAATTACCCTCCTAATTTACAAAATAATTATGAGCATTAAAAGCCGGCTGAAAAATTTGATTCATGAATTGAGTCTTCAGACTTACAAGAAAGTTTCCCCCGATTCCTTCCCTGCTGGTTGGGATGTAGCCTCAGATATAGAAAGAATTTGTCATCACCAGCAACCAAGGATTATTTTTGATGTCGGGGCCAATATTGGACAAACAGGTAGTTACTTTCATCAAAAATTTCCTCAAGCTGATATTCTTTGTTTCGAGCCAATCAAGGAAACTTTTGCCCAATTATCTCAAAAATTTGCTGATAATAAGCGAATTCGCTGTTTTCCGATCGCTTTAGGCGAGCAACCTTCAGAAAAAACAATTATCTTAAACTCTAATTCTCAACAAAACTCCCTCACCGAGGCCTTAAATCGGCCCATAGACGAGAATCAAGGCCAATCCACCGACAAAACAGAAGCAATTACAATTGATAGCTTAGATAATTTTTGTCAAGCTCAGGGGATAGATAGGATAGACCTGCTTAAAATGGACACAGAGGGTTATGAGCTACAGGTTTTAGCTGGAGCAACCAACTTTCTAGAAGGGAGAAAAATTGCCATGATTCTTTCAGAAGTTGGGTTTCGTCCCTCCGATTTTCGCCATACATTTTTTACAAAAATTTACGACCAATTGTATCAAAAAGGCTTTCGTTTTAATGGTCTATACAATTTATCCTATTGGTCTCCCTATCCCTATGAAGGACTAATTTACTGTAACGCTTTATTCGTGAATGCCAATCTGATCAAAAATCGCTTTTACTAAGAATCTGGCCAAGAACAAAGATATTCCTCCACTAACAAACTATCTCGATCGGTCAATTCCTGACCATCGAGACGGTTTAACAGCATTACTGCACCAAATAACCGATTATTAACCCTAATTGGCACAGCTAAAGCCGTTTTTATCCCCAAAGCCACCGCTATATCCTGACGAATGCGATTATCTCCTAGGGTTTGTCCTACCACCACCGGACAACTCCCCTGGTAAACCACCGTACACAATCCCGACGTGGCAATATCACCCCTTTTGCCCACAATTGCCTGGCTGTTTTTACCCGCACCCGCACGATAATAAATACTATCACCGTCAAATTCGGCAATGATAACCGTTTCTGTTGGAATTAAACCTAAAATTTCTTCAGCAATGCGATCGAGATTAGTTAATTTTTCCATAATGGTTTAGGGGTTGAGGAAATGGGGTGTTATACTAAATCCGTTGAGTAACCCACAGAAAACGGGTTTCTCGGAGAAACCCGTTTTCTACTCATGCAAAAGGCAAGACGGGGAATAAATAATCAGTTTTTAATAACTGGATTTAGTATTATAATCAAAAAAACAGTAATTCATCAACTTTAGTCTATAGTTTGTGAACTCAAATGAAAGATAACACCCCCAAAGTAAAAAGTCTCAAACCTTATCTTCAGGATTTGCCTCAAGATGCGTCTCATGCGATCGTTAGCACCAACTTTGCACCTTACCTGATATCATATTTAGGATTTTCAACCACGGAGATAATCCCACAGTACGACACGGGAGGCGGTGGGATTACCGACTTTGCCACTCGGAGAAACCTAGCAAACGATATTTTTTTGCAGACAAAGAGTAATCCTTTTCTGCTAATAGAGTTAAAAGATAGATATACTAACTTAACTGAAAATAGTCCAGGTTATAAGGCAACTGTCAATCAGTTAAAGCGTCAGTTATTAGGGACTAAGTGTCAAGCAGCCCAATGGGGAATTATCACTAACGGTTCACACATCCAGTTATTTAGAAAACATGGTAAAATCATTTTTCCTGCCACTACTTGCATAGAGCTAACCCCTGATAACATTGATGATACTATAGCTCTGATCAAGACAAAAATTGACAACACTCCCAAAGCATTAACGGTTACTGTTTACAATAATAAAGGCGGTGTAGGCAAAACCACCACAACCATAAATCTTGCGGCTATTCTTGCTTTTTTAGGTAAAAAAGTTCTAGTTTTAGACTTTGATTTTAATCAACGAGATTTAACTAAATCTATCCTAAATATGGAACCAGAAGATGGACTACTAGAAAAGGCTTTAACTGACCGTAATATTGATATAAAATCAGTGATTCGTCCCTATATCTACATTTTTCAGACTAAAAAATTAAAAATTACTTTCGATGTTGTTCCTGCTGATAATAAAATAGCAGAGCTTACGGAGTCTGACTATCATCCTCACATGAAAATATCCACTCTCCATAGAAAATTAGACTTAGCTAGATATGAATATGATTACATCTTTATAGATGCAGCTCCCAATTGGCGATTTACTAGCCAGCTGGCTGTTTATGCTGCTGATGTTGTCCTCTTACCCACAAAACATAACAATTCATTCTCCCTTAATAATGCAGCTATTGCCATCAAGGAGTTTCTGCCGCCAATGCAAAAATTAAAAAAAGATGGGACTCCCATAGCCTTACCAATTTTTTTCAACGGTGAGAAGATTACTCAACCACAGTTAGAGATTGCCCAAAAAGAAATTGATCAAATACTAGAAAATGACAAAAACCTTGTACCCTATTTTTATCCCAGATACACTAATGCCAAAAAAGATTTACATATTCACCACCTGCCAGAATACGCTATTATAGCCAGTGCTGCTTTCGCTCGCGTGCCAGCCGTTTATAAAAATCGTTCAGTTTATGACTACTACAAAGACTTAGCAAAGGAGTATTTTTTACAATGATGGAATATACCGATATTGGTACTTTAAAGTACCTATACTTAGATGAAATAGAAATTACCAATGGAACCGATGCTGATAGTTTTTTAATTGAAGTTACCGCTAAACTATTACAGCAGACAGGTGGACGCAATTGGCTGCCTGTAATCGTCAAAGAACTATCAGAGGATCGCTATGAAGTTATCGGCAACTCATTTGTTTATGCTGTGGCTGAAAGGGCTGGACTAGAAAGAATTTGGTGTATTATTGCCGATGGAACAGAAGATGCTAGGAATATATCCAGAGCTTTGGCAAGAGAAGAAACCCCAAAAATAAATCTGTCAACAGCTTCAAGAGAAGAAATTAAATCTGCTTTACAGTTCTTGATTGAACAACCGAATAGCCCAATAAAAACAGTTAAATTAGCTACTGCTACTGCTAGGATTGATGAGGCTCCCCGTCAATTCTGGAAGAGTTTAGACTCAATTGTTGCCCTCAAGTGTGGAATTACAAAAGGGAAGGGATTAGATTTACTCAAAACCGTCTTTTATCTCACTCCTCAATCTCAACAAGATGCAGTGATTGAGGAATTTTCAGAAGAAACTCTCAAACTCAAGACTGTTTCTGAATTAAAGACTCTAGCCAAAGAAAAAGGAATCGTTGGTTTAAGCAAGATGAAGAAAGCAGAGCTAGTCAGAATATTAGCGCAATAGAAAAAGGAGTATCAATTATGAGTTAGGAAGTGGGGAAGTGGGGAAGTGGGGAAGTGGGGAAGTGGGTATTTAGCTGAAATTTCCCTAAAACCCTAAAACCCTAAAACCCCAACACCCCCCGCAACGCGCACGCAGTGATCACCCTATCTCCTGTCTGCTGACTTAGCCTTTCAGCAATAAATCGCTAATTTCCGACTGACAATGACCAATTAAACGGTTAAGGGCTTTTTTTCCTTGTTTACCTTGATAATCTGAGCGATCGCTCTCAGTAATTCCGTAGGGACGACCGATCGCCACCTTGACACGATGATAAAATACAACGGGATGCCAACCATCTTGATCGAATAAAGGTTCTGTGGTATCTAATAAGCGCAGCAAACGCACGGGAAAAGGACTAATAGCAGTTTCCGACTCGGAGAGAATAGCCACAGGTAAGACCGATAGATTCTCCACGGGACAACCCAGGGCTAAATGGGCAAATCCGCTTTGAAAACGGCTAATTTGACGAGGATAAGTCAAATTTAACATCGGCGATCCACCTTCCGGAAATAAACCGATCCATCGTCCAGACTGTAAAAAATCCGTTGCTTGCCGAAAAAAAGTCCGGTGGCGTTTTTCAGGGGTATCAAAGGGAAAACAGCCCAATTCTCCGATTAATTCCCGCAAAAGCGGCGTTTTTCCCATGTAGTGATGACAGGCGATCGGGAGAGTTTTGCCCAAAGCTTGAATTAAAATCGGCGCGTCCAAAAAGCTGCGATGGTTACTTACCACGATCGCCACTCCTTGACTGGGTAGATTTTCTTGACCGACGGTAAACAGACTCGTGCGCGTGGTATCAAGAATTAAACGAGAGGTGGATAGGGGGGTAAGCAGCTTCATGGAAAAAAAAAATCGGCCTTAAGATTGTTTTTATTGACTTAGATCACAACTAAAGGATAAAACAGAATTAGAGGATCATAAAATATCGGGATTATCTCCCAATCATCTACGGATCAGCCTTACGGCGGCCTCGTCTATTTAAAAAAATAAATTTCATGAATGATTTGAATGAGCGAAAAACATTTGCTTTAACAACACCCCTTTATTATGTCAACGACATCCCTCACATCGGTAGTGCTTACACGACGATCGTAGCGGATGTTATGGCACGATGGAAGCGGTTACAGGGCAATTCTGTTCTCCTAATCACAGGAACCGACGAACACGGACAGAAAATCGAACGGACTGCGGCAGCCAAAGGACTCGATCCCCAGGCACACTGCGATCGCATTGTCACCAGTTTTGCCAATCTCTGGGCAAAGCTACAGATCCAGTATGATCGCTTTAGTCGTACCACTGCCCCCCGTCATCAGGCAATTGTTAACGAATTTTTTGAAAGAGTCTGGGAAAAGGGCGATATCTATCTCGATCGCCAACAGGGTTGGTATTGCGTCGCCTGTGAAGAATTTAAGGAAAAAAGAGAACTGTTAGATAATGGCTGTTGTCCCATTCATACTAACCTGGCCGCCGAATGGCGCGACGAGGAAAACTATTTTTTCCGTCTCTCTAAGTATCAGGCACAACTAGAACAACTTTACCGAGAACAACCCGATTTTATTCAACCGGAAAGCCGACGTAATGAGGTTCTCAACTTTGTCAACCAAGGCCTACAGGACTTCTCCATCTCTAGGGTTAATGTCGCTTGGGGGTTTCCCATTCCCCACGATGGTCAGCATACCATCTACGTTTGGTTTGATGCCCTTCTTGGCTATGTTACCGCCCTTCTCGACCCCGAAGACCAACCCACCCTAGAAAATGCCTTGGCCAAATGGTGGCCGATCGATCTGCATCTGATCGGTAAAGATATATTAAGATTCCATGCCATTTATTGGCCGGCTATGCTAATGTCGGCGGGTTTACCCTTGCCTAAAAGAGTATTCGGCCACGGCTTTTTGACCAAAGATGGGCGTAAAATGGGCAAAAGTCTCGGTAATACCCTCGATCCCTTCGATTTGGTTGATCGCTATGGGGCCGATGCCGTCCGTTACTATTTCGTTAAAGAGATTGAATTAGGACAGGATGGCGATTTTCAGGAAACCAGATTTGTTAATATTCTTAACGCGGATTTAGCCAACGATTTAGGCAACCTCCTCAATCGCACCCTAGGCATGGTCAAAAAATACTGCCAAAATATCCCCCCCCAGTTGACTGGCGTAGATATCCCCAACGACAATCGTCTTAAGAATATGGGGATCAATCTAGGGGTTATTGTTGAACAGAAGTATGATGCGCTACAATTTAATCAAGCCTGTGAGGAAATATTGGCGTTGATTCGCGCTAGTAACAAGTTTATCGATGAGAGTGCGCCCTGGAGTTTATTTAAACAGAAACAACAAGCAGCGGTAGAACAAGTCCTCTACGCAGTTTTGGAATCCGTAAGACTCTCTGCCTACCTACTCTCACCGATAATACCGACCTTGAGCAGTAAAATTTATCAACAACTAGGTTTTGTTATTGATTTTAATACTTTCAGGTCGGAGGATGGGGAAAACTTCCCTGATGGTGTCTCTTTTTCCCAACACTGTCAATGGGGATTACCCACAAATCCACAACTAGGAACACCTGAACCGATCTTTTCTAAACTAGAACTGCCGTTAAACGATTCCTAAAGGAATTTTTTGATAACTCTATTTTTTAAGGTCTGTTGTCCTTTGGGATACAACTGGCAAACACCCAACACTAAACTTTTAACAAACGAGGAAAAATAAAATGTTTGATGATTATGACACGGCCCCAGTCTTCACCCCCGAACAAGTGCTAGAAAATCGCGGTCGTGTGGCGATTTTCATCGATGGTTCTAATTTATTTTATGCGGCTCTGCAATTAGGTATCGAAATTGACTACACCAAATTACTTTGTCGTTTAACTGCTGGTTCTCGTCTCTTGCGCGCCTTCTTTTATACTGGAGTTGATCGCACTAACGAAAAACAGCAGGGATTTCTCCTCTGGATGCGTCGCAACGGTTATCGAGTCATCGCTAAAGATCTAGTACAATTACCCGATGGTTCCAAAAAAGCCAATCTCGACGTGGAAATCGCCGTGGATTTAATGGCGCTAGTCGGTTCCTATGATACCGCAGTCATTGTCAGTGGTGATGGGGATTTGGCCTATGCTGCCGATTCCGTCAGTTACCGCGGTGCGCGAGTGGAAGTGGTTAGTTTGCGATCGATGACCAGTGATAGTTTAATTAATGTAGCCGATCGCTATGTTGATCTAGATCAAATCAAAGAAGAAATTCAAAAAACCAGCAAACATCACGTTGGTTATAATAATTTCCCCGTCAGCGTCTTAGACCAAGATCGTAGCAGTCGCTAGACAAATTCGGCAAAAATCAAGTTTAAGGTGGGTAATTCCCACCTTTTTCAGTTATCAGTGACCAGTTATCAGTTATCAGTTATCAGTTATCAGTTATCAGTTATCAGTGACCACTCCCCATCTCCCATCTCCCCCGCAACGCGCACGAAGTGGTCTCCCATCTCCCTGCTCCCAGTCTCCTGACTTGAAAATAGAAGCTGAAATAACGCAAAGAGGCACTCCTGCAAGTGGAGTGACTCTTAAATTATTACAGATGTATCAGCAGCTGCGTGTAAGCATCCCACCGAAAAACTAATGCGCGGGGGGTTTGGGGGCGGCGCCACGCCCCCAACGGGGGGGTTGGGGGGTAGAACCCCCCAAAGACTTGGATTGAGTGATAAAATCGGAAGTAATACGGCCATCCCTTGAGTATGGGCTACATATCAAGAGAGGCACTCACGCAATAACTGGATTTAGCATAACCACTCCCCATCTGCTGCCTCCTCAATTAAGCGATACTACTGCGTTTTCTAGCTTCCTTATAAGATGTTCCCACATCCTGTAAACCGACTTTAATCATTTGTTGTTCCAAAAGGGCAAAAAAACGCAAGCGATCGCCACCTTTAATCACTGCTAAATTGTGCGCTTCCGCTAAGGCGATCGGATAACCATAACCTTTTAACACCTGGGCCAGTAAAATACTCAAAGAGCGATCGAGTAATTCTCCCTCCTCCACCACCCAAGCAGGAACCTCTACCCTAGCGATTTCCGTCCCCACATGGAGATAACAGAAGTAAATGCGATGCTCATCCCCATAAAGATCGAGTATCTTCAAAGAACTGCGCCAAAAAGGACTTCTTTGCCCTGGTTCCAATAAATAACCCCAGAGAGAAGCATCCCGGAGAGGATCGACAACGCGACAAGGAGTTTTTTCTGGGTCTAAATCACCGCAATTGATCAGGCAATTGGGAGTATCATGGGGACAAGATTGTAAACGCAGGAAATTTAAGCTTTCCGTGCTACGAGAAGCACTAATATAACCCATAAGCGGGATTTTAGCCGAGCGCAAATCGTCCCAAGACTGAAAAATCGGTGGCAAAATTAAATCTTTTGCTTCCGGGGGGAGACTATCGATAAACCAATAGATCAAAGAACCATCCACGAGGGCTAAATTTGGTTCATAATGGGCGCCGGGGGGTTTTACCCAACGAGTAGCCATTTCCGCTAACATTTGGCTTTCTAATACCGTCCGACGATAACTCATCCACTCATCCACGCGAATACCCCACTGTTTAGAAATGTAGAGGTCTTCCGATTTGTAATAGACTTCGGGAATGCTATCGAGGAGCGGGTGTAAATTTTGGCCATAGTGCAACATGATCCTACCGATATTAATTAGATAACAGTAGGCGATTTCGTGGTGAGAAGGGGCAATTTGAGAACCATCCGTGGCAAAAACGCTATGACTTTCGGGAGCGGGAAGGATAGTAACGCGGGTGTCGAGAGGTTCGATCGGTAGCGCGACGGAGAAAATTAGGCGATCGTGCCAGTTATGATAGAGTTCTAGCAGTTTTTCCTGTTGCTGTTGAGCCTGTTCTAAAAGAATTTTAGCCCGTTGCACTCGCTCACGACTAGCTGCCACTTCCTGTTGAAAATGTTGACTAATCCCAGGCATTTTTGCCGCTAATTTCGCAAGATCGAGCATAACTATCCTCTCCCTGACTTTTTTTGATTTTATCGCAATTTTGTTAGTTATTGTCAAATTTATCCATAGTAATCTCCGCTTACAGCATTTATCTCAAGGGTGAGATAGGAAGTTTTCCTTTTGGGGAGTCGCTCGTCAATACCAAAAAGGAATCCTGCGTATTTAGACAATATTTGTCCTTGAGATCATTACAGTTTTGATAAGAAATAATTTGCTCATGTTGCAGTCTACCCACAATAATACCAGGGTGTATTCCTAGTTGTTCGGCAAATTGATTAATAGCTTTTTTACTGAGAGAATTATTGGCGATAAATCTCTGCCAATCTCTGGAATCAATTAAGAAATTAGCCGCAAAAATATCCGCCTCTTTTTCTTTAATTGTATCTTGAATATCTTGCCCCTCTAAAAATAAAATTCGTTTCCCATGTAATAAAATATGACCAGCTTCATGAAAAAAAGAAAACCAAAAATGATCATTGGTTTTGTATCGATCGCTCAATTGAATTAAAGCTTTCTGAGAACCTAACCAACGGGTAGCACCGCATACCCTTGTTTTCGGAAGTTCAGAAACAAAAACCAAGGCAACTCCCGCTGCCGCACAAAGCTCGCTCATTTGCGGTTGAAATACTTCGATCGACTTAACAGTTAACGAACGAATTTGCTGCAAGGCATCTCTGAATTTCAACTCGTTGTAATCAGCACAATTAATTTTCGATGCCTCTATTTCTCCTTGACGTAACCATGCTGTTATTGCCACTTGATCGCTCTCAAACCCCTGAGAATTTCTAAAATCAATCGATAAATTTTTTTCCCAAATCTCCTCCCATTGCTCAGGGGAAACAACGGCAAAAAAATTCAAGCTCTCCCGTAATTGCTCTATTTTATCCTCATAAAACTTGAGCCAGCCTAGTTTAGTCATCTGCCGATAAGGAATTTGTTTTAACCAGCCTAAATAACCTTTTAATCTTTGATTCTCATTTTTTCTCGCTAAATATTCCCGATAAAGTCTTTCGCGCTCTATCCAGAAACTGGCGGTAGTTCCTAACACTAACTCTATCTGTAAAGCGGTATCGATAGTAATCTCCGCTTTACCTTTTATGATCTCATTGATAGTCTTTTTCGGTCTGCCCATGCGTTGGGCAAGTTCCGATTGAGACATATTTCTTTCTTCTAGGATTTCGGCAAGGGTTTCTCCCGGTGGAGAAATAAAATCCGGTGCATATCTGTTCTCAATAGTATTAGTCATGGGTGTCATCTATGCCAATAATTACGACTGCGGTTACTTTCTTCCAATCAATTCCCCCGTCTGCTTTTTGAGGAATCGGTATATTAGCCGGCTCAAAAATTAGTCTGAAGGGATGAACTAAATCTAGGGATAGTTGTCCAGCCCGGTTATATAATAATTCGTGGCAACGTCCCGGCAGCGCTCGCATTTCCTCCAGGACCATAACTGCTTTTAAGTCGTCGAGTCTTTGCCTGATTTTCTTAGCCATCTTCTCTCCATACTGTTTTTTCAGTAGTCTTTGGCTATTGCATTCGTTCTCAAATTTTTTTTCCTTAAATACAATATCCATTGTAGATGACCCTTGTAATATTGTTAACCTCAAAGGTTAACAATATTTTATGGCAGCACACCTGTGGTGCATCCAGTACAAAAGCTCTAAATATATCGTTAAGAGCTAATACTCTAGACACCAGTTCTGAAAATGAGGTTAGCTAGAGACAGTTTTTCAGACATTAGCCGATTAATCAGGTGATAATTATCGCTAAAATTGCACCATCAAGCCAAAACAACGAAGCTGTAATTTTATCGCCTAATAACGCCCGAATTGAGTGCCGCCGCCGCCCAAGAAAAAGACAATCTCTAACATCTAAACCGGAGAAAAGCACAATAAGCGACTTGACAACAACAGCGACAATTTGCTATAATGACCTTTTGTCAACGATTTGACCTTCGGTAATAGGAGTTCAGAGTAACCTTAGATACAGCCCTATCATGCCCACCATTCAGCAATTAATACGCGACGAAAGATCCAAAGCGAAAAGAAAAACCAAATCTCCCGCCCTCAAACAATGCCCCCAACGTCGGGGAGTTTGTACAAGAGTATATACCACCACACCGAAAAAACCCAACTCAGCCCTACGGAAAGTGGCTAGGGTACGTTTGACCTCTGGATTTGAGGTGACAGCCTACATCCCGGGCATCGGTCATAACCTGCAAGAACACTCGGTCGTCCTGATTCGGGGCGGTCGGGTCAAAGACCTACCCGGAGTCAGATATCACATCATTCGCGGCACCCTCGATGCCACCGGGGTGAAAAACCGTCAAAAGGCGCGGTCTAAGTACGGAACCAAACGCCCCAAACCCGCCGCTAAATAAACAGGGAATTGATTAACCAAAAAAATACTCCCACCGAGTCGGTCAAAGTTAACCCAAGAGACTTAAGACTCGCAGGAGAGGGTTTGAGATGGGCTGTAATCATCCGACTGTCAAGCAAAAGTTAAAGTTAACCTAGAAAATTCAGGAATATTCCGATGTCTCGCCGTAAAAACGTCAAAAAACGTCCTATTCCCCCCGATCCCGTTTACAATAGCTGTTTAGTCAGCATGACCATCCGCCGGATCATGCGATCGGGCAAAAAATCCCTGGCCGCTAACATCGTTTACGATGCCCTGAAAACCGTCGGCGAACGTACCGGTCAAGAACCCCTAGAAGTATTTGAAAAAGCCGTTAAAAACGCCACCCCCCTAGTGGAAGTGAAAGCCCGCCGGGTCGGTGGAGCCACCTATCAAGTGCCGATGGAAGTACGCAGCAATCGTGGTAGTACATTGGCACTGCGTTGGTTAGTCCACTATGCCAGAACCAGAGGCGGCAAAACCATGGCAGGTAAACTAGCTAACGAGATCATGGATGCGGCCAATGAAACCGGCGGCACGATCAAAAAACGGGAAGAAACCCACCGGATGGCAGAGGCAAACAAAGCCTTTGCCCACTATCGTTACTAAAAAGATACTTTAAAGATACTTTAAGGGCGGTGGACCACACTGCTGCCGCCAAAAAACTGTCAAGAAAAGTATAGAATTGTAAATAGTGTAAAAAATCCTAGAACAAAACCCCATCACTGGCAAGCAAAGCAAGGAGGTTGCTGTGGCACGGACTATCCCGCTAGAGAGAGTGCGAAACATCGGAATCGCGGCTCACATAGACGCGGGCAAAACAACGACAACAGAAAGAATCCTGTTCTACACGGGAGTCGCCCATAAACTGGGTGAAGTCCACGACGGAACGGCAATTACCGACTGGATGGAACAGGAACGGGAGCGGGGAATCACCATCACCGCCGCCGCCATCAGTACCAGTTGGCAAGATCATCGCATCAACATCATCGATACCCCTGGCCACGTCGATTTCACCATTGAAGTGGAACGTTCCATGCGGGTACTCGATGGAGTAGTAGCGGTTTTCTGCTCTGTTGGTGGTGTACAACCCCAATCGGAAACCGTCTGGAGACAAGCCGATCGGTACAAAGTACCCCGGATTGCCTTTATCAACAAAATGGACAGAACGGGAGCGAACTTCTTCAAAGTTTACGAACAATTAAGAGATCGCCTCAGAGCTAACGCCGTTCCCATCCAAATGCCGATCGGCGCAGAAAGCGAACTGAGCGGGATCGTTGATCTCGTCAAGATGCGCGCCTATATATATAAGGACGATCTAGGGAAAGACATAGAAGAAACCGACATTCCCGAAGACTTATTGAAAAAGGCCGAAGAATTCCGTCTGCAGCTAGTGGAAGCTGTAGCGGAAGCGGATGAAGAACTCCTAGAAAAATATCTAGAAGGTGAAGAACTCACCGAAGCCGAAATCAAACGCGGTCTCAGAGAAGGGACGATTGCCGGTACAATTGTTCCCGTACTCTGCGGTTCGGCTTTCAAAAACAAAGGGGTACAACTGCTCCTCGATGCCGTTGTCGATTACCTACCCTCACCCTCGGAAGTAGCCGCCGTTAAAGGGATTCTTCCCGATGGCAGCGAGGCAATCCGGGAAGCCAAGGACGATGCGCCCTTCTCCGCTCTCGCCTTCAAAATCATGGCCGATCCCTTCGGTCGTTTAACCTTCCTACGGGTCTATTCCGGTGTACTAGCTAAAGGCAGCTACGCCTACAACTCCACCAAAGGAACCAAAGAACGGATCGCTCGCCTGATCGTCCTCAAATCCAACGAACGGATCGAAGTGGATGAACTGCGCGCCGGTGATCTGGGAGCGGCGATCGGACTGAAAAACACCATTACTGGGGATACCCTCTGTGATGAGAAAAGCCCGATTATCCTAGAATCCCTCTTTATCCCCGAACCGGTTATCTCCGTGGCGGTGGAACCGAAAACCAAACAGGACATCGAGAAACTCAGCAAAGCTCTGCAAGCTCTCTCCGATGAGGATCCCACCTTCCGGGTCAAAGTTGATCCCGAAACCAATCAAACGGTAATCGCCGGGATGGGAGAACTGCATCTGGAAATCCTGGTCGATCGAATGCTCCGGGAATACAAAGTCGAAGCAACCGTGGGTGCTCCCCAAGTTGCCTATCGGGAAACTGTGCGGAAACCTGTACGGGCCGAGGGTAAATTTATCCGTCAAAGTGGCGGGAAAGGACAGTACGGCCACGTCGTCATCGAACTCGAACCGGGTGAACCGGGATCTGGCTTTGTCTTCGTCTCCAAAATTGTCGGTGGTGCTATCCCCAAAGAATACATCAACCCGTCAGAACAGGGGATGAAAGAAGCTTGCGAATCGGGGATCGTAGCGGGTTATCCTGTCATCGACCTGAAAGCAACCCTGGTAGATGGTTCTTTCCACGATGTGGATTCCTCCGAGATGGCCTTTAAGATTGCCGGTTCCATGGCGATCAAGGAAGCGGTGATGAAAGCTGCCCCCGTTCTCCTAGAACCAATGATGAAAGTCGAAGTGGAAGTACCCGAAGACTTCATCGGTAACGTCATCGGTGATCTTAACTCCCGTCGGGGACAAATCGAAGGTCAAGAAACCGAGACCGGCATCGCCAAAGTCTCCGCTAAAGTTCCCCTAGCGGAAATGTTCGGTTACGCCACTGATATTCGCTCCAAAACCCAAGGACGCGGCATCTTCACCATGGAATTTAGCCATTACGAAGAAGTCCCCCGCAACGTGGCTGAGGCGATTATCACCAAAAGTAAAGGGAACGGCTAATCAGTGACCAGTGAGCAGTGATGACAAACCGATCATTTAAATTCGATCGGTCAACCCGAATAACTGCTAACTTAAAACTGGTCTCTGGTAACTGATTACTGTTCACCCACCTGAAGAAGAAAAAAAACAAAGGAACAGAAAGTAAATGGCACGCGCTAAATTTGAACGGACGAAACCCCACGTTAACATCGGTACGATCGGTCACGTTGACCACGGCAAAACTACCCTCACCGCCGCTATCACTATGACCCTAGCAGCCCTAGGTAATGCCAAAGCTAAAAAATACGATGAAATCGATGCCGCTCCCGAAGAAAAGGCTCGCGGGATCACCATCAACACCGCTCACGTTGAGTACGAAACCGCTGATCGCCACTATGCACACGTGGACTGCCCCGGCCACGCCGACTATGTAAAAAACATGATCACCGGTGCGGCACAGATGGACGGTGGTATTCTCGTGGTCTCGGCTGCTGATGGCCCGATGCCCCAAACCCGGGAACATATCCTGCTGGCTCGTCAGGTGGGTGTACCTAACCTGGTGGTCTTCCTCAACAAAAAAGATATGGTGGATGATGAGGAATTACTGGAACTCGTGGAACTGGAAGTGCGCGAACTTCTCACCAATTACGACTTCCCCGGCGACGATATCCCCATTATTGCCGGTTCGGCGAAAGAAGCCCTCGACTACATGACCAAAAACCCCAAAGCCCAAAAAGGCGAAAACGAGTGGGTAGATGCGATCTATGAATTGATGGACGCGGTGGATAGCTATATCCCCACCCCCGAACGGGCGATAGATAAACCCTTCCTGATGGCGGTAGAAGACGTATTCTCGATTACTGGTCGGGGGACGGTGGCTACCGGTCGGATCGAACGCGGTAAGGTGAAAGTGGGTGATAACGTGGAATTAGTCGGGATCAAAGCAACTCGCCCCACCACCGTCACCGGGATCGAAATGTTCAAGAAAAGTCTGGACGAAGGGATGGCCGGTGACAACGCAGGTATCCTCCTGCGTGGTATCCAAAAAGATGAAATCGAGCGCGGCATGGTGATCGCTAAACCGGGTACAATCAAACCCCACACCCAGTTTGAAGGTGAGGTGTATGTGTTAAGTAAAGAAGAGGGTGGTCGTCACACTCCTTTCTTTAAAAACTATCGTCCTCAGTTTTATGTACGGACAACCGACGTAACTGGCACTATCCAAGACTACACCGCCGATGATGGCAGCAGCGTAGAAATGGTCATGCCGGGAGACCGGATCAAAATGACCGTGGAACTGATCAACCCGATCGCTATTGAACAGGGTATGCGCTTCGCTATTCGCGAAGGTGGTCGCACCATCGGTTCTGGCGTTATCTCCAAAATTATCAAGTAGGCCGATCTACTAATTAACGGGGCAGTTAATGACAAAAAACTGCTCCGTTACTGTCTTTATCTCGTACCTTGACAATTGCAATAGGTGAAATTATGGCTACGTTACAACAACAGAAAATTCGCATTCGTTTGAAAGCTTTTGACCAGCGCTTACTCGATACTTCCTGTGAGAAGATTGTCGATACTGCCAATAGAACTAACGCCACAGCGATCGGACCGATTCCCCTACCGACAAAAAGAAAGATTTATTGTGTCCTGCGTTCCCCTCACGTTGACAAGGACTCCCGTGAACATTTTGAAACCCGCACCCATCGCCGCATTATTGATATTTACCAACCCTCTTCTAAGACAATCGATGCTTTGATGAAATTAGATTTACCCGCAGGGGTTGATATTGAAGTTAAATTGTAAAAAATGCCAAAAAGATGTTATCACTAACATCTTTTTTTCTTCCCCACTCTCCCATAACTTTTAAATAGGATTTTTGATAAAAGGAAGTTATTAAAAGAAGAGCAGTACAATTGGTAGGGGTGCATCTTTGGCGATGCACCAGATCGCTAAACCGTTTGTAGGGGAAAACCTAAAGCTTCTCGTTGCTGTAAATACAATTGAGCAACCTGTCGAGCTAAATTGCGAATTCTGCCGATATAACGGGTTCTTTCAGCTACAGCAATCACACCTCTAGCATCGAGTAAATTAAAAGTATGGGAACATTTGAGAACATAATCTAGACTGGGAATCACCAGAGAGCGATCGATTAATTGTTTAGCTTCCTGTTCATATAAACTGAATAAACTAAACAATAATTCAGGATTAGAAGCCTCAAAATTATAGGTACATTGTTCGATTTCATTTTGCAGAAAAATATCGCCGTAGAGGATATTTTCATTCCATTGAATTTTATTAATTGCCTCTACATCTTGCAGATACATGGCTAATCTTTCTAAACCGTAGGTAATTTCGATCGCCACGGGACGACAATCAATACCCCCACACTGTTGAAAGTAGGTAAACTGGGTGATTTCCATACCATCTAACCACACTTCCCAACCCACCCCCCAAGCGCCGAGGGTGGGAGATTCCCAGTTATCTTCCACGAAGCGAATATCGTGATCTTCTGGGTTAATTCCTAACACCCGCAGGGAGTCTAAATAGATATCCTGAATATTATCGGGAGAGGGTTTAATTAGGACTTGATATTGATAGTAGTGCTGAAAACGATTGGGATTTTCGCCATAACGGCCATCCGTTGGACGACGACAGGGTTCCACATAGGCAACGGCCCAAGGTTCCGGACCAATTGCCCTTAAAAAAGTGTGGGGACTCATGGTTCCCGCACCTTTTTCGGTATCATAGGGTTGAGCAACTAAACAACCACGAGCGGCCCAAAATTCATTTAATTTAGCGATAACAGCTTGGAAAGTTAGAGACATGGGAAAAAGTAAAAAAGCGGGTTAGGGGTTGGGGAAGTGGGGTGTAGGGTGTGGGGTGTAGGGTGTAGGGTGTGGGGTGTGGGGAGATGGGGGGTTGGGGAGAAAAAAGCTGCCGACTGTCTCCTGTCTCCTGTCTCCTGTCTCCTGTCTCCTGTCTCCTGACGGTTAAAGTCATTGACTTACTTTTAACTGCAAGCGAAAGTGAACGGGGGTAGAAGATTGGGGGAGAATAACTAATTCATAAAATCCCTCTTCGGGTAATTGACCGGACCATTGCCGATCGCTAGACTTATCTAAAAGGGTAATATTACCCGTGGGAGAGTAGAAAGATAGTAAAACTTCGCCTTCCGCCTCTAAATTTAAGTCTAACCGATCACTGGAACGCAATTTTATTGCATAGGCTTTTCCTTGCCCCTCGCTGAGAATTGCCTCGATAACTTCCTCTCCCCCCGCGTCTAAACTTTCGATCGCTTGGTAAGATAGGCCAGACTGTAAAGATTGTAACTGATTCCAGGCCAAGCCACTCCACAGTTGACCTAGACCGCTATCAAAATTTGGTCTTTCTGTCAATTCGGGAAATAGCTGAAAAAAGGCGGTATCAGTGAGTAAATTAAGGACTCTACTGCTTAAGCGTAACTGATTCACTTGTTCTCGCCATTTTTCTCGCTGTTGCTCGTCGTAGCTACCTAATGCTTCTCTAGTGCCAGAATCGAGACGTTCTAAGCGATCGAGTATTTCTGCTGCTAGAATGTCTCTTTGTTCCTGTTTCTGTTTTTCCTCTTTGATATCCCCATAGCGGAGGTTAAACAATTCATTGACGAGATTTTTAAAAAACTGACCATCAATTCCCAACTCCAGACGGCGCTTTCTCATCTCGGCTTTCCGTTGCCATGCCCGATCTGTGGCAGAATTAAAGTTATTTTCCTCCGTGGCAAAAACGGGTTTAACGGTTTGGGGTTGATTGCTGTGTTTAACCCACTGTTTCCCGATTAACCAGCCTATTACCGCCGATAATAACATCAAGAGGCAAAAAATAGCGATTCTGCCAGAACAGCCGAGAAAAACGGGCGATTTATTCCGAGAATTAGCGGCCATTGTCTCCTTAGACGATGTGGGGTTTTGATCTGTAAAGATGAGATTAACACATAATAATAGGCTAAGACGCATTTTAACCGCCTATCCTTAGATTAGCTGAATCTTCCCCAATCCCTTTACTGTTGCCCCTTGTCTCATCTCAACAAGCAGTTTAAATACACGGGCAGCTTATTATTCATAGCAGATAACCATGACTACGACTCAACCCCTATCCCCTAGCCAAACCGCCCAAAAAGATGAGATAATCTTCCCCAAGGGCGAATTTTGGAGTGATGAACCGCCATTGGAAAGTAATTTACATCTAACTCAGATTATTTTGTTGATAAAATGCCTAGAATGGTTATGGCAAGATAGAGAAGATTACTTTGCAACCGGGAATTTAACCATCTACTACAGTCCCAATCAGAAAAAATCAGAATACTTTAGAGGACCCGACTTTTTTGTAGTATTGGGAACAACTAGAAACCAAAACCGGAAAAGTTGGGTAGTATGGCAAGAAGAGGGAAAATATGGCTCTTCGGGACTTGGTATGGTTCGATAGGGGAGCATAAATCGACTCAATCCTTATCTGGCAAAAGATTTAATTGATTAGTTCGCTTCAGATCGCAAACAATTGACAAAAATTGCGGCAATGTCTGTCTCTATAAAGGT
>NZ_JADBVM010000305.1:0-9557 GCF_020244875.1 Microcystis sp. M44BS1 | reverse complement strand
GATCGCTGGAGCAGTAGGAACCACCTTAGGGAACGCACCCTACAAGATTGCGATTGCTACCCAGTGCCTTCGGTATCGTACTTAAACCCACAGTTTCAATCAATGTGCATGGTGCGTTCCCCAAAATCGATCGCTGGAGCAATAGGAGCCATATTAGGGAACGCACCCTACGGCTGTATAACACTTTCCAGCGTAATGTTGGTCCGCTTGAAGGGGCTGAGCCTACTGTATCCCAAAGAGTTTCTTGGCGATGATGTTTTCAATCAACCCCACATCTTTGTTTTCCTGGTTGCTGAGCACAATGATGACAACCTGCTCGTCCAGATAGCGCATTACAATAGATGCAAACCCTTCAATATTGCCCCCATGTGAAACAACTGCCCGATTCAGATCTGTTCCGATGGCCCAGCCGTAGCCATACGCCCAACCACCGCTATCCGGCATTGGCGCTTGGGGGGCGAACATTTCGTCCAGATAAGCCTGTGAAGTCAATTGTTCGGTGGATAGCGCGTTTTCCCAAGCGTAAAGGTCTCCAATCGTAGAATACAAAGCGCCAGCGGCATAGGGGATGGACATATCAATGTAATCCGCCGGAAGGGTGGAATATTGATCCTTATAACCCACTGCCAAGCCGTTGGCATTGTGATCATATCCGGTATCGCGCAGATTCAGCGGGGTGAAGATGGCTTGTTGCAAAAAGTCTTCGTATGTTTGGCCGGAGACTTTCTCAATGATGAAACCTAGCACAATGTAGCCGGAGTTGCTGTAGCTCCATTTCCCGCCCGGCTGGAAATCCAAAGGCAAATCTTTGAAACGCGCGATGGTTTGCTCGGGGGACGAAGGGGTGGCCCGCGAACTCTGGTAGTCACGCAACGCCGTGAAATCCGGGATGCCAGAAGTGTGCGTCAGAAGATGGTGAATCGTGATGGCTTGCCATGTAGATGGGCAATCAGCAATATACTTGCAGATGGGGTCTTGAACCTTGAGTTTGCCTTGCATCTCCAACATGAGAATGGCCATCGCTGTGAATTGCTTAGTGATGGAACCCAGCCGAAAACGGGTTTGAGCCGTGTTGGGGGTCTTCTTCTCCCGATCCGCCAAGCCGTAGCCCTTACTGAGCAACACCTTGCCCCGCTGGCCAATGAGCACTGAGGCATTGAGAAGGCCCTTGTCGGCCAGATTCTTCAGCATGGTATCAATGCTGGTAATGACATCCGGCGAGATGGCGGTGGGGACCGGGGTGGTCGGAAAGCTGGTGGCCGTTGGCGGCAGAGGTATAGCGGTGGGTGAGAGAACGGTGGAGGTGGGAGGCGGCAACGTGGGCGTCGGTGGGGATTGTGGCGCGCAAGCCGCCATCACTAGCAGAATTCCGCCTAGAGTTAGACGAACAGTATTCTGTTGCATGACGAAGCCTCTCTTTCTTTGTGATGGAGTATAGTTTATAGCAGCCCAACGGTAAAGTGCGGCGGCGGCAGGTAGCCTGAAACGCTCAACCGATGACTCTCATCCTTCCGCTGCCACGCAGTGTTAGCTGGCTTTCCTCGCCGCTTCCTCCTGACTATACTACAACCTTATTCTTTACTCTCTAGCAATACTTGAATGATGCGGCGGGATATGCGGAAGTTCGTTTGTTGCAATCGAGCAATAGCGTCTGAAAGCTCGACAAAACCCTGACTTGCAGCATCATCTAAGATTCCAAGAGTGCCGATAATGGGGATTCCACGATCGCTGGCTATCTGTCGCCCCAAGCGTTCATCGATAATCAGCAAATCTGCTGGCAAGGTTTGAGCCAGACTAATCGCTGCCTGTTCTCCAGGATCAAGGGCATCAAGAGTTTCATCTACCACGGAAACGGTTTGAACCGTAAACCAAGGTGGAGGATTGGCGATCCATTGCTGAAGGACGAGTGGCGCAGAGGGATCAACCATTTCATCTCGAACCACGTCAGGGACGATGATTTGCTGAAACAAGCGGGGGAGCAAGTCGATCTGGTTAATGAGGAGTAAATAGTTGATGGGTGAGGTATCAGAAACGACGATCATGAAGCACTATTGGTGTATTTAACACGCAGTTGACGGAGAGCTTCGCAATCGCGCTCTAAATCGGTTTCATCGTAGTGTAAATCAGCATTGTGCTGTTTCAGAAAGTCATCTACTGCCCAACGAGACGGTAGCTCAAGGATACGCCCAACCTCTGCACTGGTAATTTTTTCTACTTGATAGGCTTGTATGACTAAGGCTTCTAAAATCTCACGAGCAAGGTGATCTCGGTTAAAATGTTGAACCAGTTCATCGGGGAGATTGAGGATAATTTGCATAGGGTTGGTACTAGAAAAATCAATTCGTAGGGCAATTACTTTAAGTCTAGTATAGCTAAAATCCATAGTTTCAACTTTGTGATGATGATGTCACCTGCCATTAACTCTTGTCATTCAGAATCTTGTTGATAGTGAGAGAGAATTATATCGGCTTGACTTTTGAGAATATTTCTACGTTCAGTCATTGGTAACTTCAGAAAAGCAAGACGCTGTTTTAAGGATGGAGAGATAGCTTCGGTGGTGGAAGAATCAGAACTAACTTCTTCAACCAAAATAACTACCTCAACAGTTTGTCCTACAGTCAGATCTGGAGATTCAATTTCAATTCTATTTCCCGGTAGGACTTTTGCTGTCGTGTACAAAGTTGATTTAACCATTTTAAGCCTTCTCTTTAAGTATTGTTGTTAATGTAGCTTATTAAGATCGGCGACCGCACTTTAACCCACAGTTTCCATCAATGTGCATGGTGCGTTCCCCAAAATCGATCGCTGAAGTAGTAGGAGCCAGATTAGGGAACGCACCCTACAAGATTGCGATCTGCTACGCAGTGCCTTCGGCATCGCACTGCGGCTACGCCTTCACAGATAGACGAAGCCGCCTAACGGCAAAGTTAGGACATTTGCTATGGAATGAACAGACGACTCACGCCTAAATAATTTTCAAGGTAAAGAGCAATTTCAATCAAGCGATCAACACATTCTTCTCGATATTCTCGTTCAATAATCCGATCAACATTTGCAAACGTAACCACAGGCAAAGAAGTTGGTAAACATTCTTCTCGAATTACTTGTTCTAGAGAATCTTCACCCTTCATACTACGGTTGGCGGTTAGTAAAATCATTTGATTCTCTTGAGCAAAGTGCCAAACCACTCTATCACTGCTGGTAATTGGTAATTCAACTTCATCAAATGAAATAAAACGAATTGGTAATGTTTCAAGCCACCCTTCAGAAGTAATACTGCCAAAAAGTATGAGCGATTGCCCTTCAATATTGTGATCGATTAGAAAAATCACTGGCTTATTGCTGCTCGTTTGGCTTTACGCGCTTGCAATTTTTGCCAAGCAGAAGTATATTCAGGCTTGGGCGGCAACTTAGAAATATTAGCAATACGTTCTTGGTTACGCTCATTCCAATAATCTCGAATTTCTGCTGCTTGCTGCACAACTATTTGATACTCTGACTCTACTTCTTTGTAGTGAGCGTCAATATAAGAGATAGCTGCATCAAACTGCTCATCAGTTAGATAGAATTGATGGCGGATTAAATGACGAGGGTAATTGGCGTGAATATAGTCCATTATTTGATACAAGGTTATTCTTGTGCCAGAAATTGTTAAACCACGCTCTGTTCGAGTAATTGCGGGTTCCTTATCAGGATACAGTGACATAGTTTTGATTAGCTCCAAATGGTGTTGAGTGGCCGCTCTTTTCTCATCATATCACCCCCAACTCTGCTGGCCTCACCAATGAAAATATGGCGCATTACATTTGATTAGCGTACCCTCGTCAGCGTACTGCTACCCAGTGCCTTCCACATCGCACTTAAACCCACAGTTTCAATCAATGTACATGGTGCGTTCCCCAAAATCGATCGCTGGAGCAGTAGGAACCACTTTAGGGAACGCACCCTACAAAATTGCGTTCGGCATCGCACTGACGGGAGCAAGCAATTAATTTCTAATTTTAAGCACTTGCATAGGAGTCAAACGTCTTTGTTCTGTCTTGTCAAAATCTTGATCAAAACTCACAATAGTAGCTTTTTCAAGCTCGGCAGCAACATATTGGTAAGCATCATCAAAATCCAAGCGAAAGAGATCTATTATTTCTACGACTCTCTTCATTTGGTTAGCAGGAACACTGACCAGTACAACACCAGCATCAATCAAAACGTCATCCACAAATTTGATAAAAACGTCTCGTTGATTCAGCCGATTACAGATCACCCCGATAGAATGTAAAGTAAAATCAGTCATACACATATCAGAGGGCGAGAGCGTATCAAGTAGCTCCGCAACAACCTCCGCCTGTCCTTGTCCTAATAAGCGTTCTAGCCAAATATTCGTATCCAGAAGAAACACTAGCCATTTCTCCATTCAACTGCAAGATGCTGTAACTCAATTGATGTGTAATCGGTTTTAAGCATCCCTGCCCAGTCTTGACGGAGTTTACGTTTTATAGGTTGATTAGATTTACTTAAAAGTGACTCTACAAACGTTTGTACTTCAACCTTTAACTGGGGCGGTAATTGTCTCACCAGTTCTTCTAGTGATTTTGCAGACGTACTCATGTATTTTACCAATTCAACTGTTTGTAGTAGTTGATAACTGCTCTTACCACCACTCTAGCATAATGCCCACAGTTTCAATCAATGTACATGGTGCGTTCCCCAAAATCGATCGCTGGAGCAGTAGGAACCACCTTAGGGAACGCACCCTACGGCGATAGCGATTTGCTGAAACCGAGCTCAATACATACTGCTTTCTCTATTTCTTCCCAATAAACGTCTTCTAAAACACCCTGTTTATTCTTAATTCTTTGAGAATCTACAGCCCTCATTTGACTTAAGTTGATGTGTCGATCTCCGTCTAGTCCATTCTGCACTGTCGGTGTAATATTGACAACAAAAGGATAAGTCCTTTTCCCGGGCAACAATGGAGCAACTATTGTCGTTGTTCCATTTTGATTGCCAATATCGTTTTGTAAAATCAGGCAAGGACGTTCTTTATCGGTTTCATGACCAATAGCGGGTTTCAGATCGATCCACCAGATTTCTCCTCGCTTATAGGTTAGTCTTCCATTAGGCATTTAGACCGTCGCCCACTACAATATCCCAGACAGAGATTTCTGCTTGCATCTCTGGATCATTGGCCTGATCTTTATAAGCTTCTTCTAGCTCTTTCATAAAAACCCTTCTCTTCTCTTGCCAGAGAACATCATTTATGAAGCTGCTACGATTGCTTGCTAGTCGATCTACAAATTCCAAAACTTCGTCGTCTAAGGTTATGCTGACTTTCTTACTCATTGCCATAAACTGTTTACGACAGCCTGGTAGGATTAGATCATCATACTAACTAATCCTACATTAATTGTCAATGCCTGCCTCTGATCTGTAAGTAGATTGAATGCCTAACGACATCTAGGGGTGCTACCCAATGCCTTCGGTATCGCACTTTAACCCACAGTTTCAATCAATGTACATGGTGCGTTCCCCAAAATCTCTTGGTGGAGCAGTAGGATGCACATTAGGGAACGCACCCTACAAGATTGCTCCACATTTTCCACATTTTTAACTTTTTGAGAAGCAGTCTTTAGTTCTTCTTTGTTTACTATAGCGTTTCTGATTCGCAAGAGGTACATTACCGATCCTAAACAGCTTAATCAGCAAAGGTTAAAGTGTGCCGCACAGATGCGAGAACCGCTATAAATTCCCGACAATTAGGCTAATTCTACCGACGATTCTTCGATCTGACCGCACCCCTTGACAAAAATTTATCATTATTCGATTCGTTTAACTGTCGGGGGCCTCTCTAAAGATTTTTTACTGGGAAATCCACACCCACCAACAAACTTTTTGCCGCAAACCCTAATTCAACCTTTTGCTCCTGTACTTTTAGCAGCACAGGAGCAAAGCTAAAAATAAAAATTAATAAATGTCCTCATCGGTGATAACTTCCACGGGAATCACTTCTTCTAACACTTTTTCCTGCATTTCTTGGCGACGAATCGGTATTTTGGTTTTTTCCAATTCTGGTAAAGCGACTAATTCCCGTTGTTTTTCCCGGACAGTATTGGGTAACAACATCGGTAAAGGTTCGGGGGTTTCTAACCAGTAGCTGGCCACCGGTAGGGTATGTTCTAAATCTTCCAATAAACGGGGAATAATCATCACCGCGTGCAGTTCACCGATTTTCTCTGCTTCCCGCATTCCCGCATCAATGGCCACGGCCACATTAGCGACGGAACCCCGGATAATGGCCGTACACAAACCATCCCCAATTGTTTCGTAGGAAGCTAACTGCACATCGGCGGATTTTAACATGGCATCCGCTGCCCCCACCATAGCAGGAAAACCACGGGTTTCCAAGAGACCGATCGACATATTGCTCAGTTTGCTGAAACCCCGTTGACTTTGGGCAATTTCGGCTAAACGGCTACCAATTGGGAAAATTACCTCTAAATTGGGCATTGGTCTGGGAATAACCGATTTAGATACCAATTGTCCGAACTGTGCGGCGGTTTTTGCCCCTTCTTCCACTGCTAACCGCACATCGGCAATATTACCACGCACGATCGCCGTACAGTGACCACCGCCAATTTTTTCGTAACCCACGAGGGTAACTTCTGCCGATTTTAGCATCATATCCGCCGTCCCGACGATCGCCGGAAAGCTGAGGGTAGAGACTAAACCCAAGGCGCTATCTTTGGGGTGACGCTTGGTTTTCATCGTCCTTTGACTGGGGTTAGTTGTGGACGAGGGGGGAATGCTTCCATTAACTCTTAATCTAGACATTGAAGATAAACTTGCCCTAACAGGTACGAAGGGGGTGATTGTCAGCTATCCTGTTACTATCTAGTCTATCCTGTTAACCTTAATTGCTATTGAAGATTTTTGAGGGATTAGATAAATTTTAGTTATTGTAGCTTGACCAAGTTGTCTATGACAGAACAGCCTCGCAGTACAGATGATCGAATCAGCGAAACGGAAGCGACCGAATTAATGCGCTCGCTGCTTCATAAGGAAGGAAATTGGGTGAATTGGGGGCAAAAATGTCAAAAACTGCAAAAAGCTGGCTACGATTCCCAGTTAATTTTTGAACAAACTGGTTTTCAAAATGCCCAACAAAATTTAATTATTGTCGCTGCCCAAGTTTTTGAGAGTTTAATCAAAGCGGGGGCAGCTGAAGATTTGTTAAGTTACTACATCGGGCCGCGCAGTGATGTGCTATACGAATTGCGGATTCTCAACCAAGAACAAAGATTGGGGGCAGCGAAATTAGCGGCAGAAAAAAGGATTGAGGTGGCTGAAGCACACGATATCGCCAAAGCTATCCAAGATTTTTCCCGTTTATCCCAGATTCCCAGTGAATTTACTCGTCATCCTGGAGATGCGATCGCTTATCAGTGCTGGAAACGGGGTAAACAAAAGCGGGATTTAGCCGAAAGAGCGAAATTAATCGCTAAAGGTTTGAAATTTGCCCATTCTGACTCGGCCAGACAGGCGATCGAGTCTTTACTACAAGATTTTACCGTTACTCCCACCCGTAGCGCACCGTTGCTACCCGTCCATCGTTTACAGGATGAGGACGAATTAGCCAGAATTATTCCTTTAGTAGGAAGATTTCCGGTGACGGTAACTGATATAAAATGCACAGAAAGTTTGAGCGTCGAGGAACCTTTTCGACTGGTAACGGTGGGGGATAAACAAACAATCGTGCCTCTCCCCGGTTGGCAAGCAATTCTCAAGGCGATCGATCCTGTAGCGATTTTATGGCCTAGCGATCAATTACCTCGATCGATTGCCACCAGGTCTGAGGAAGTGTTATTAGTGATCGATCGAGTTTTTGCCGAATGGGACGTGAACAATTATTATCTAGTAGAGAGAGATAATTCCGTTTTTTTACAATGGTTTGATAGTTCCCCCGATGTCACAATACTAGGTGAATTGGTCTTGATTTTAAGAGCCAAAAATATCCTTGATGAAAAAAACATCACCGAACCCTGGCAAATGGACGACTAAAACTGATAACTGATATATGCGTGCAGTAATTTGTGGATATTATGGGAGAGGAAACGGAGGAGATGAGGCATTATTAGTGTCTCTATTGCAGATGCTGCCGTCAGAAATTAAACCTATTGTTTTGTCAAATAATCCCAGAGAAACCAGTCAACGTTATGGAGTGGAAACCTGTCCTAGTCGGGATTGGTGGCAAGTTTTTCAAACTCTTAAAAAAGCCGATATATTTATCTGGGGTGGTGGCAGTTTAATGCAGGATGTCACCAGTTTTGCTAGTCCAATTTATTACGGTGGTTTAATGGCTCTTGCTCAATTATTGGGCTTAAAAACTATTGCTTGGGGCCAGGGAATTGGACCATTAAATAGACCTTTTACCCGTTGGTTAACCAAAAAAGTCTTAAAACAATGTAGTTTAGTTACTGTGCGCGATGATATATCGGCTCATTTAGTCGCTGATTGGGGTATTAGTCCCATTGTTGCCCCCGATCCAGTATGGGCTTTAGACGCTCAATCAGTCAAGGGATTATCGGATTTACCTGCCCCAAGAATCGCCGTCAATTTACGTCCCCATCCCCTATTAACCCCAGCAAAATTAGATAAATTAACCCAAGCTTTAATTCATTTGCAAACCAGTACGGGGGCATTTATTCTCTTAGTCCCTTTTCAAAAGTCGCGGGATTTGCCCCTCTGTGAAGCTGTAGCCCGTCAATTAAGGGAAAATTATCAAATCATTAGTTTAGAGGATCCTAGACAGTTAAAAGGCTTATTTCGCGGGGTAGAAATGGTGATCGGAATGCGCTTTCATAGTTTGATTATGGCCGCAGCAGAAGATTGTCGTTGTTTTGCCCTTAGTTATGATCCGAAAGTGTCGCGATTAATTGCCGAAGTACCGATGCCGGGTTGGGAATTAGATCAGTTACCAGAAACAGTTAATGATATTAGTAATGCTTGGATTAATTTTTATGCCAATGGAGAGGGATTAACCAGCGATCGCAAACATTTTTTAATCGATCGAGCTTTAATTCATCGAGAAATTTTGTTTAGATTGGTGAGCTAATTTTTATGTCGAGTGCTATTACTGATGCCAGTGCGATTTCATTCTAAAAAGTCTCAAAATATGCTTAAGTCCATAACCAGAATGTCTCTGTGCTTTGGTCCTGTTAGTAAATCCGGCTTCTCGGTAAAGATTGATGGCTAAATTTCTCGTAATTGCCCACCAATTAGCAAGAAAACCCATTCTTGTTCTTGAACGATCTTCCCCAAAGGTAACATCTCTAACATAATGAACGCAATTTTAGGCGTTGTCAAATTGAAAGATGCTCCGAATCAGCACCGGAGCATTGCATCTTTCCTCTTCTGATCTGATACCTGGACTTCCCCCGTATAAACATACTAGCTATGGCTAAAAGTCTTACAGAGCCTGAGTTCAAGCAATGAAATACTAATGAACTACTGGACACAAAATCCTGAAGTTCTTACGCCGATAGGGTTTGAGGCAAAAATTT
>NZ_JADBVM010000304.1:0-2728 GCF_020244875.1 Microcystis sp. M44BS1 | reverse complement strand
TTACGTCATTTATACGACTAACATTAAAAATATCTCATTCTTTTAATTGTTCGACTATATTTTCGGCTAGTCATTTCGTATAGGTTCGTTAACTGGCGACAAAATCTAACTCTTCACTAAAGGGTTTCTGACAATTATCGCCCTTAAATTGACGACGATTAACTTGTAGGTACACTGGTTGTCCTGAGATTGGTAAATCTTTGACTAAATGTCGATGATTTTGGTGTAGTTTATCGCTCTCTAACCCACAATGAGGACAGGTTGCTTTTTGATTTTTCGATTCGATTCGGCAAACTATACCGATATTTTCTAGGTGTAGATAGCCTTGAATAGACGTTCCTTTTAGGTGAAAAAATTTGTCAAGTATCATAAGTAAAATACTCTGGTTTTTGGCTATTATATTAAATATTAACTCGATTGTCTATCTTTTGGTATTAACCTGTTTGTGTTTTAAGTTTTTCCCTGTATAGGTTTCAGCTATTTTTGAGCGTAGGTACTCTCATCGAATTTTATTTAAAGTTAATTATTTGCATAACAATTACCGAAGAGCCAAATAAACTTGACTGCCAATGAACCTCCAAAATTAGATGAAGAAAAGTGGACTGGAGATTTCATTTTAAAAGAGTATAAAGCTCAACAAACTACGGAACGAGGATTTCGTTTTATCAAAGCTCCTCTATTCTTTGTTTCACGGGTCTTTCTTAAGAACACTCAACGGATTATGGCACTGGCGATGATTATGACCCTGGCTCTCATGGTCTATAGTTTAGGACAACGCCAACTTAGGCGAGCCTTAGAACTTACCTCATCTACCCTCCCTAATCAAAAAGGTCAGCCTACTGCTCGTCCTACTTTACGATGGATTCTTCAATGTTTTCAGTCTATTCATCTTGTATTTGTCGATGGGATTAAATTCTTGATTAAACTCACCCGTAGACAAAACCTGATTTTGCAGTTCCTTGGCTCTTCTTGTCACCAAGATTATTTTTTATCTTAAATAGGGCTTGCTGAATAATGGTAAAACCCTTTTAAAATAAGGCTTTTGACCTGTTAAAGTCCGATGTTAGTGCAAGAAAATAGGATTGGGACTTTCAAAAACCTTGCATTATCCTTCTTGTAGTACATAGCTTGGTACAAAAAACAAGGGCAACAAAGCCCGAAACGACCGGCTACTGACGACCGACGACCGACTCCTACCCCCAGGAAAAACTTTTTCAGCAGACCCTAAATAACCTGCTGAATGTGAGTTAGAACAACTGTAAAATACAAATAATTTAACTCCCCAATCACTGCCCTACTAAAAACTAGCGTCCAGCCCCCAATATTTCTTGAATATGCTTGAGAGTTTCTTGGTAAGCATCCATTAATCCCATTTGTTTGTAGAGTTGGGCGGCTTTTTGATAGTCTTCAATGGCACTGGTGTAATCTTCCAAAAGTTCACTAGCCAACCCACGACCACTGTAGGCAAAAGCATCATTAGGGTTAAGATTAATCGCTTGATTAAAATCAGCGATTGCTCCCTGAATATCTCCTAAATTGCTCAGAGCAAATCCTCGGTTTCTGTAAGCTTCAGCATTATTGGGATCGAGCTTAATGGCTTGGCTATAATCAGTGATCGCACCCTGATTGTCTCCTAAATTGTCACGAGCAAATCCTCGGTTTTTGTACGCTTCAGCATTATTAGGATTGATATTAATAGCTTGATTAAAATCAGCGATCGCTCCCTTATTGTCGCCTAAATTGCTCAGAACATTTCCTCTAATAATGTAAGCATCAGCATTATTAGGATTAAGCTTAATGGCTTGATTAAAATCAGCGATCGCTCCCTGAATATTTCCTAGCTTGCTATGAGTATTTCCTCTTAAAAAGTAAGCAAAATCATCGTTAGGATTAAGCTTGATTCCTTGATTATAATCAGCGAGTGCGCCTTGATAATCTTCTAATAGGTCACGAGCCAATCCTCTGTTAATGTAAGCAAAAGCATCATAAGGATTGAGGTTAATGGCTTGGTTAAAATCAGCGATCGCTCCCTGATAATCTCCTAAATTGATACGGGCTCCACCTCGGAAAGTGTAAGCAAAAGTATTATTAGGATTAAGACTAATAGCTTGATTAAAGTCAGCGATCGCACCCTGATAATCTTTTTGCTCGTTACGCTCAAATCCACGCTCAAAGTAAATATCAGCATCGTTAGGATAAATTTCTAACATTTTGTTATAGATAGCGATCGCTTCATCATGACGGTTTTGTTCACTTAGAAATAGAGCTTGACTAAAAAGCAAAGCAATATCTTCTGGAGCAATAGCCCCCGGTGAAGTGGGAATCACCCATTCTGCAACGATAAAAGTCCATGCTAAACTGTCAGCACGAGGTTTTGTTACTAATACGGCTTCTTTTAAAGCACTGACATCGCCACTGTTTAATCGCAGGGCTATAGCTGTTAGCTGTACTCCTCCAGAAAATTCAAATAATTCTCCTTTTCGGGTGACAACATTGATGGTTTTTTGGGTAGATACCTGTTTGATCTGATATTCTCGCAACCAGAAACTTAGGTCAGGTTTATCAGGCATTTCTTCAAGAGCTTTAGATCCCACATTCCGCACCCTCAACTGTCACAGATCAAAAAAGCCATTAAAGTAGTACATAATAACTAAAATTAATTCAAAGGTTAAAAGGGTTAATGAGAATATATAGCATTAAAAGGGGTATGGAGCGAGAAAGAGAAAAT
>NZ_JADBVM010000303.1:0-8654 GCF_020244875.1 Microcystis sp. M44BS1 | reverse complement strand
TAGCAAATAGAGAGAATTCTTGTCCATTAAGAAATGTTACAAATTACATGGGTACATTAAGAAATGTTAAGGGGTGCATCCATTGATGGATAAGGGTTTTCTGCTATTGTGGTATATATGTATGGGGGAAGTTCAGTTATATCAAAGATCAAGAAAAGCCGTCGTTTCACGACGGGGTTTTAAACCCAAATTTTTGATAAATCCCGCAACTATCCTCATTTCAGGGAGCGGTTAGGGGACAGTCAAGATTAAATGGCGATGCCAATTTTGGCACGCCACTGTTTCCTGACCAGTGATCAACGACAAAAAAGGCTGAAAATGCTTCAGCCTCGTCTAAAAAATCAGATTTTACCATCAAAATTAAGGAATAGGATTGGCCCGCTCCTTGCTTTCTAGGGTTTCGGCAACAGCTTCCGTCTTACCAAAAGCAATTCTGAGGAAGGGAGGAGCGAGGAAAGTGGTCAAGATTACCATAATAATAATCGACACCTCCAAAGGCTTATCCAAAATTCCGCTGGCCGAGCCAATCCCAGCAAAAACTAAACCCACCTCACCCCGGGGAATCATACCCACACCGATGGCGAGGCGATTGATGCCGGATATACCAAAAACTGCCCAGCCCGTCACCAGTTTACCGATGATCGCCACAACCATCAAAAAGACAGCGATCAAAAGTCCGGCCCGATTCTCCGGCACCGTTGGGTTTAACACACCGAGATCGGCACGCGCTCCCACCGTCACAAAGAAAATCGGTACAAGCAAATCGGCGATCGGTTTAATTAACTCATCCAACTCGTTGCGGGTATCAGTTTCATCAAGCACCAAACCCGCAGCAAAGGCCCCTAAAATCGCTTCCAGATGAATAGCGTTACCCAAAAATGCCATAAAGAAAGCGAAGACAAATGCGGGAATAACAATATTTCCCCTCGTTTTCAGCCGCTCCACGATCGCCACAAAACTTTTGTTAAAAATACCTCCCAACAAAATTGATCCGATCAAAAAGGCCGTAGCGCTGACAATCAGATAAATAACATTGGTCACATCAATCTCACCGGTTTTGGCTAAACTAGCGACCACAGCCAGAACAATAATACCGAGGACATCATCAATCACCGCCGCACCGACAATAATTTGCCCTTCTTTGGATTTGAGTTGACCTAACTCTGACAACACTTTCGAGGTAATACCGATACTGGTTGCTGTCAAGGCTGCCCCCGCAAAAATCGCCGGGATAGCCGCCACATGAAAGACGAGCATTAACCCGGCTGTACCTGCCGCAAAAGGTGCCGCAACCCCCACACAGGCCACAACCGTGGCTTGAATTCCCACTTCCTTGAGTTGTCGCAGATCGGATTCTAGGCCAATTTCAAACAGCAGAATAATCACACCGATTTCAGCTAGAACCGAAATCACTTCACTTTGGGACTCAAAGATTCGCTCTACGGCAGCCGGGGCCAATTGATTCAATCCTTGCAGTACCGTCATAATCAGCGAGTCCGAGGCCGATAGTCCCCCTTCGGGAAAGATCAGCAGATGCAGTGCCGAAACGCCGACAATCACACCGGCCACCAGTTCTCCCAGTACGGGCGGAAAATCCAATCGTCTGGCGGCCTCTGCGCCAAGCTTGCTGGCCAGATAAATCACCACCAGTGTCAGCAATACGCCAGAGAGAATAATCGGTGAATCCTCGGCCACAACGGTGGCGAGCAAGGGGATCGGAGCCATGGGGGCGGCTATCTCCCCAATCGAAGGAGGCAGAATAGGGGACAAAATCATGAGTTTAAAGGGATGAGGGTTAAAGGTTTCAGGTGGTCATAAAACTGGGGGATAGGAAAAAGGGCCACCGCTCAAGGACAGTCATGCTTGGGATGCGGTAGCCCTAGAGTGCCGGAGTCATGATCCGGCTAGATATCACAGCCCTCTGGTCCACAGAAACTCTGTCCGTACAGAACCTCCGCGTCACAGAGATAGATCATGCCCGCAAAATTGAGGAAAAACTGATCGGCCACCTGCTTGGCAATATTCTGGGCCATAATTCGATCGGGGGTGAGTACCTCGAACTTGACATTCGTGTCGGTTTCGGAAACGTGGGGTTGTCCCGACGAGCGCACGTTGCGACTGCCTTTACCGCCAGTCTCCATCACCGTGTAACCGGTCGCCCCGGCTTCTTCGATGATCTTGGCGATTTTTTTCAGTAAAATCTTTTCTGTGACGATGACGAGCTTTTTGGCTGGTTTGGCCATGTTGATTATCTCCTTAAATATGTACATTTATTTGCTTGGTAGGCCCCGTCAAGGAAACGCCCACAGACCACAATCCTTCTGGGATTAGCCGCCGCTGAGGGCCTGGGCGAGACCAAGGAAGAACGGGATACATAAGCCGATCGCTACGGGCGTACCGATGGCCGTGGACGCGCCTATATAGGCGGAGGGATTAGCCGAGGGGATACCGGCCCGCAACGTGGGCGGCCCAGAGATATCGGAACTAGAGGAAGCGATGACGGCCAGAACCACGACACCGCCCCAACTGAACCCGGTGGCGTAGTGGGCAATCATGCCGAAACCGAAGGCGATTAGCCCATGCACAAAGGGTGCTAGGACGCTATAGACCACATACCACTGAGCCACCTTACGCAGTTCACCAACCCTTGACCAAGCCTCCATCCCCATGACTAGCATCAAGATGGAAAGCAAGCCGCGAAAGAGGGGATCGTAGAAGCTTTTATAGACAGTTTCCGGCTCGGTGAATATGCCCAAAGCCAGACCTAATAACATGGCCGATAGGGCAGGTCCGCGCAGGCTTTCCTCAATGATCGGCCAGATCTTGACCCGATTATCCGTAGGCTGCTGTAGGCTGAGATACTCCTGCCGACTGCTGGGATAATCCTGCTGATCGGAATAATTCCCGGCCGCCACCGGCTGCTTGCTAAAAGACTCCTGGTCGTAGGCTGCTTCTTTCTGCTTCTTCTTGTTAAGATAAATGTTAGCCACCACGATCGCCGTTACCAGCGCCGGGATATCCATGAAGGGATAGAGTGCGCCGGCCCAGGCCTCGTAGGGGATCTTTTGTTCTTCGAGTACCGTCAGACCAGCGGCCATTGTCGAGCCACTCACGGCTCCAAATAACCCCCCAGTCGCGATCGCATCGACGACTTTCACCTTGGGCAGATTGGCCAAGGTATAGCGCGAGATGAAGACCACCAGAATCCCTACTATGACGGCAAAGATCATGGGTAACACCATTTCCGTTAGGTTGGAATTGCGGATGGCAATCCCGCCGGTAAGACCGATTTTGGTCAGCAGCATGAAGACAATGATCGTACAAATCGACTCGGGAATGACCAATTCACTTCCGAGAGCAGCAATAATCATCCCACCAATCAAAAAGGCCAGTGTTGGGGACTGCAACTGCTTAACAAAGTCCATGACAAACAATGAGAAAAAATCCACGAATACCTCCTTAAGCCTCCCCTGATGAGGAGTATTGAATATAAACGGACTAAATGAACCTTCAAAAGCTGAAAGAGAGTAAGAGTAAGGCTCTTTACCCCTTAAGCAAACCTGTTGCGGGCAGAACTTTGGACAGCGTCAAGTCCGCAGGTAAGCCTAATTCGGGATTTTTGGCGGTTAAACTGGCCCCGATCGCACCAGCCCCAGAAGCTACCCCGAAAGCGAGAGCTAGAGGTAGAGAAACGATGGCAGCTGTTAGAAAACCTAATACATCGCCCCGCCAATTGTCAAAATGAATACGATTGGTTATTTCCATGAGAATCCAACTGAGCAAAGGATTTTTTGCCACAACAAAGCTGGCGGTTGACAGACCAGCCTTGATAGACAAAACTTTATGGTTTTTAAAGATTGATTGTTCTAAATCTATACTAGAACGGATATCTTGACAAGCAAATTTTTGTAAATTGAGTTTAAATCGATATATCTTTACAAAAGTATTGATTTAAACCTATGATATAAGCGGGGTGGGGAGGTTTTTACTCGTTCCCCTCCATTCCTGCTTCTGTTTAGCAAAGCTCCTCAAGGCAGTAACAGAAGTGTAGCTCTCTAGAGGCCTCTCTTGATTCACGCCACTTTACATCAACTGATTGTCTTTGAAGCGACCGCTCGTCATGGCAGTTTTACCAGGGCTGCTGAAGAACTATCGATCACCCAACCCACCGTTTCTACCCAGATGAAACAACTGACTAAAGCAGTGGGTTTACCCTTATTTGAACAGATAGGCAAACGTTTGTATTTAACCGAGGCTGGACGCAGTTTATTAGTCACCTGTCAGGCAGTCCTCAAGGATATTGATAACTTTGAGATGGCGATCGCTGACATCAAGGGCATTAAACAGGGTAAACTGCGTTTAGCGGCGGTATCCACAGCCCAATATTTAATCCCTCAGATCCTAGGTCCTTTTTGTCAACAGTACCAAGGGGTGGATGTGTCCCTAGAATTGACCAATCACCAAGACCTAGAAACAAGGATCACCAATAATGTCGATGACCTATATATTTTAAGCGAACCCCCCCAAGATCTAAACCTGGAGATTCAACCGTTTCTGGAAAATCCCCTCGTGGTTATTGCTCGCAAAGATCACCCCCTAGCGGGACAGAAAAAAATTCCAATTAAACGACTGCAAGGGGAACCTTTTATTATGCGGGAAATGGGATCGGGAATTAGACGGGCAGTACAGCAAATTTTTCTCGACCATGGCATCACTGTATCTCTGCGTTTGGAAATCGGCAATAATGAAGCTATTAAACAAGCAATCGCTGGTGGTTTAGGAATTTCAGTTCTGTCTCAGCACGTCTTAAATTTAGATCATCCCAATGGGGAATTTACCATCCTTGACGTGCAAGGTTTTCCCATCCAACGCCATTGGTATGTGGTTTATCCCAAGGATAAAAAACTATCGGTGATCGCCAAGACTTTTCTGGATTATCTCCTCAATATTCAGCCCCAATCCCTCTTAAAGGTCAAAATTTCTAGATGAGAAACCCCATCTTTGTTGAAGATGGGGTAAGGTAAAAATCAAATCAATCTAAACAGTAACAGGTTCTCGATCGAGGGGTTTAACGCGATCGAGCAGTGCTTGCAACTGTTCCCCTTCAATCACCTCTTTACTGAGGATTTCTTGGGCAATTTCTTCGAGTAAATCGCGATTTTGAGCAAGGATATCCAGGGCCTGCTGATGACCATTTTCGACAATCTCTTTCACTTCATTATCGATCGCTTTGGCCGTATCATCGCTTACCAAGCGCCGGGGATTCATCATACCATCTCCCAGAAAACTATTCTGTTGACCTTTTTCGTAGGCCAGGGGACCTAAGGTCTTACTCATACCATAGGTTGTCACCATGCGTTCGGCCAAATCCGTCGCCCGCTGCAGGTCATTAGCCGCCCCAGTAGTAATACTACCAAAGATAATCTCCTCGGCAGCCCGACCACCCAAAAGAGTAGCAATTTGGTCGCGTAATTCCGTATCATCCATAAGGAAACGGTCTTCCGTGGGCATTTGCAGGGTATAACCGAGGGCTGCCATGCCGCGAGGCACGATCGAAATCTTAGCAACTTTACCACCTCCCGGCATAACTGCACCGACGAGAGCGTGACCAACTTCGTGATAAGCGACGATTTTCTTCTCTTTTTCCGAGAGAACCCGGCTTTTCTTCTCTAAACCCGCCACTACCCGCTCGATTGCCTCATTAAAGTCCTCTTGAGCGACGGTGCTGCGTTGATTGCGGGCTGCCAATAAAGCGGCCTCATTGACTAGATTAGCTAAGTCAGCACCAGCAAAACCGGGGGTGCGGGTAGCAATCTGTTTTAAATCCACATCTGAGCCTAATTTTACCTTACCTGCGTAGATTTCGAGGATTTTTAAGCGTCCAGCCAGATCAGGGCGATCAACTAACACTTGGCGATCAAAACGGCCAGGACGTAAAAGGGCGGGATCAAGAGTTTCTGGGCGATTAGTAGCGGCCAGCACGATTACCGTCGCATCACCAGCGTTAAAACCGTCCATTTCCGTCAATAATTGGTTTAAAGTCTGTTCCCGTTCATCGTTACCCCCCATAAAATTACCGTTAGCGCGAGATTTACCGATCGCGTCTAATTCATCGATAAAAATAATACAGGGGGCTTTTTTCTTGGCCTGTTCAAACAGATCCCGCACTCGGGCTGCACCCGCACCGACAAAGAGTTCCACGAATTCCGAACCTGAGATACTAAAGAAAGGAACTCCCGCTTCTCCCGCGACTGCTTTTGCCAGCAGGGTTTTTCCTGTCCCCGGCGGACCGACTAGGAGGACACCCTTGGGAATCCGCGCCCCGATTTGAATGTAACGTTGGGGATATTTGAGAAATTCGACGATTTCGGCCAATTCGGTTTTCGCTTCTTCCACACCGGCCACATCTTTAAAAGTAGTTTTGGTGGTGTCTCCTTCCACATAGACTTTAGCGCGACTTTTGGTAATCGATAAAGCCCCGGCTGGACCACCGCCACCGCTGCGAGCGAGGAAAAATTGCCAAATACCGACAAAAATCAGGGGAGGAATCACCCAACTAAGAACACTACCAATCCAGCCATTTTTTGGCGGTGGTGCGGCGGCGAATTCTACGCCCTTAGCTTCTAGACGTTTGGGCAATTCTAGGTCAAAAATCGGTGTAGTGCTGAAAATTCGTCCGTAGTTGCCCTCTTGGTCGTTTTTAAGCTGATAACGAATCTCATTCTGTCCCACGGATACCCTAGCGACGTTACCATCTTCCACTTGGTCGATAAAAAGACTATAGGGAACTTTGGGGACGCTAGGGCCAAATAATTGCGGGAAAAGAAGGTTAACAATCAGAAATAAGCCGCCTACGGCTAATAAAACATTACCGATCAGGCGAGATTGTGAAGGAGGTTTGCTTTTTATACTCATTGCTGGGCCTGATTGATTAAAATTAGTCTCTATCCTCTCCTCATTGTAGGCTGTTGACTGCTCAAGTTCAGATTGAATCAGGCGGGGGGATTACCGTCGTCTTCGGGCGGTTTTTGCCCTAGTAAAGCCTCTAGACGGGTTTGGGCAAGCTCAAAATCCGGCGCAATCCCTAAAGCTTTTTGATAACAGGCGATCGCTGCTTGGGTTTCGCCTAAATTTTCTAGGGTACTGCCGCGATTGTACCAAGCTTGATAAAAATTATCGTCCGCTTCTAGCACCTGTTGCCAACATTCTAAAGCCTCTTGCCAACGTTGCAGTCCGTATAGGGCGCTGCCTCTAGCGTTAATGATTTGGTGATCGTTGGGGGTGATTTCTAGGGCGCGATCATAACTATTTAACGCTTCTTCGTAGTTACCGACCATGGCTAAGGCACTACCACGATTATGCCAGGCCGAGGCTAATTGGGGATCGATCTTCAAGGCCTGTTCCCAATCAGCGATCGCATTTGACCAATTGCCTAAATTTGCCTGTTCTAAGCCCTGATTAAACCAATCTTCGGCAGTTTCAGGGTTTTTACCTGACAGGGGGGAAAATTGAGCGATCAGACTATCAATAATGCTTTCTGCGTCCTTATTTTCGATGCCCAATTGTTCGGCGATTTGGCCCGCTAGGGTAGGATCGTTTTGCAGACGGTTAAATAATTCATCGAGGGTGAGGGTTTCTAATTGGGGATTTTCTGGGTCATTACCGTTAAAATCGCTAGTTTCACCCGAATATAAGAGATTTTCTGGGGGTTGCGGCAGGGAATAACTACCCGGTGCCTCATCTTCGCCGGCGTATTCCCAGATTAAAGTGGCAGTTTCTTTGGTGTAGAGTTGATAACCGATCTCGTAGGAAGCTTCACCAATACGTTCAATCCCGGGAAAAGCGCGAGCTAATTCTCCTAAACGGATCATTCTGGTGGCGAGAAGTTGATTAAGGGAAGCGGAGGATTGCAGACGGGTTCCAAAACGCTCTAACCATTCTACCCAATCTTTTTGCCGACCTCGATCGCCCAATTTCTCAAAAAATCTCAGAATTCTGCCTTCGTGCCAACCGTGGGACACTCCATCGAGTAACTGCATATAGAGAAACTCGTAGTCTGTATCGGTTAGGGGAACAGATTCGATCGCTTGTACTCTCCCCTTTCCCCCTTGTCCCCCCAAAAGTCGGGTAAAAAAGTTTTTGATCGCACGCCAAAGTTTTCTTAAAAGTCCCTGCATTCTAATCTCGACACTGGTTTTATTAATCTTGCAAGCATCACCCAATTAGTCTAGCAGTTATCAGCTCCTGAAGGACGCTACGCGCCCTAAAAAGAAAAAGAGAAACTAGGGACAAGCCCTGATCTTCTAAATCTGGAAGTATCCTGAACTCAAACCGGAGTAACAATGGTGTCATGAGACCCGATTATCAGCAAAAGTCCCTAGGAAAGAGGAAAAAAGAATTGGCGAGACGAGGATTAACTCGTGGGTAATGATTCGGTAATAGTGCCGTAGCCCTCTTGCTTACCTGGTATGAATTGTGTCAAATATTTATTAATAAAAATAATTGGAACCCGCTCAGTCTTTAAACCTCTAGCTTGCTCATGACTTTTCTGATAAATATCTTTTTCTGGCTCCTGTCTGGCTTACTCAAATATCAGTCTAGCACCGAACAAAATCCCCCCCCTAGTTCACCTCTATTCCCCTGTCAAGCGTTGT
>NZ_JADBVM010000302.1:0-2651 GCF_020244875.1 Microcystis sp. M44BS1 | reverse complement strand
TTTTAATATCTCCTTTGATTTCTGTGACTTCCACTTTTAAATCATTAACATCTTTTTGGAGACTGTCAAATTTTTGATTAACATCTTTTTGGAGACTGTCAAATTTTTGATCCATATCTCTTTGGAGATTGTCGATTTTCTCATCCACATCTCTTTGGAGATTGTCAAATTTTTGATCCACATCTCTCTGAAAGTAATCTATTTTCTGACCCATATCTCTTTGGAGAGAGTCAATTTTCTGATTAACCTCTTTAATGCTATCTTTAATTTCTTTCAGGACAGATTCGAGAGAATAGGTAACGGTTTCGCTAGTTTGTGTCATAATTAACAACCTCTGATCGATAGGGCCAAATATAATTAGGTTATACTAAAAAAGTTTTTCGTTGGTGTGGGGTGTGGGGTGTGGGGTTTTACCCATTTTCAGGAAAAAAGTCCCGGAATTTTCCCCCCGATTACTCTCGGCTGGTACTTTTTGATTTGAAAAAAGCCTAAAGATATTATCCAACAAAGTTTTTAGATTTATTCAGCCAGCCCTAATTATTCCCCTATTGCCTATTGCTAGGGACTAAGGACGATTTCGCTACTGGAAAATTTCCATTGTGGCCAGAGAGCGGTTATGGTAATTTAAGAAAGCGATCGGGGAACTCTCACAGGGAAGATCCCGACCCTAGCCAGGGAGTGCCTGTTTAACCGTCTGTCCTATGTACAAGTCTATTACTGTTTTAACGCTGCTGACGGGAATTATCGCCGTTGATGTGGTTTTAGCTCAATCCACTGTTAATCTTCCTATCGCAGTTCAACAGGGAGAATCCTACGAAGGATTATTGACTAGAGCATCGCAATTAGCGGAGAAAACTATCATCAGTCGTTTTAATCAACAACAGGGTCTTAATAAAATTGATTTATTAATAACCGCCGAAAAATCAGGAGCGATCGCACCTCTCCTCTCGGTGAAGGTGTCCCGTCAAGATTGGTTTGGCCATCCCAATATTCAACGCTGGGGGAATGTTTTTCCCTTTGGCAAAGCTCTCCTCGGTTTTAGCTCTCCCGCACCCGTCGTCACCCCGAAAAGTCCCCCCGCTGCCGTTAATCCCACGCCATCTCCAGCACCATCTCCGGGTGCCACCACTCCTCCCCCTGCTTTACCCTTCGAGGATGAGCCGAATAATGCTCCCCCAATCCCTATTCCTAACCAAAGATTAACCACTCCAGCTAATCGTTAATCGATAGCAAAAGGACGGGCTTTTAAGTGGCAAAACGAGGCTGAAACCAGTCTAGGGGAAAAATATCATCTTCTTGGACGATTTCTGTCCAACCGGTGACGCTCTCAAAACAAGTCCCCGTCAAGTTAGCACCCCTCAAGTCCGCTCCCTGTAGATTTACCTCTTGTAAACGCGCTCCCGCTAGATTAGCACCCACTAAATTGGCCCCGCGTAAATCACTACCCGTCAGACGTGCCTCGCTAAAATTAGCCCTTTCTAAATTGGCCCCCTGAAAGTCCACCTCTTTCAGAAAAGAGCCGCTAAAATTGGCTTCCCTTGCGGAAATCTGACGACATTTAGCCCCACTTAACCGCGCTTCTTGTAAATTAGCCCAATTGAGATTGACTTTATCTAGGGTTGCCTCCAAGAGATTAACTAAGTATAAATTCGCCCCGCATAAATTCGCCCCGCATAAATTCGCTCCCCGGAGATTAGCATGGGAAAGATCCGCCCCACTTAAGCGCGAGTTACGCAGGTTTGCCCGGACCATAAAGGCCCCGGTGAGATTGGCTTTGGTTAAGTCCGCTTCCACTAATTGCGCTTGACTTAATTTGGCATAGGTTAAATTCGCCCAATTTAAACTCGCTCCCCGCAGATTTGATTTAGTCAGAAAAGAGCGACTCAAATTAGTTCCGCGCAAATTGGCCGCAGCAAAATTGACAGCGATTAGAGTCACTTGTTGTAGATCTAGACTCATCAAGTCAATGGCTAAAAAATCCCGCTCTCCTTGTTCGTAGAGTCTTAGTAACTGATTAACTTTCATCTCCCTTCTTCTACTTATAAGATGGTGGTTAAGAAGTAATCAACAAAAGCACCTAAAAACTTTGTCCGATAACTCACTCTGCTTTTAGATGAGCAATTTACGAGGCCCTCCTTTGAGTTTATGTAAAGTTTTTTTTCGATTTTTTAAGAGAAGATAACGCGAACAGCAAGTTAATTTTAATCATAGTTAAATAGCTTGGCTAAAACAGTTGGACTGGTTTTCCCAATTCTACCCCAGTCCATCGGCTAATTAGTATCTGAAACTACTCTTGTTAAAAAACTTATCTATTGTTCAAACTTGATTATATTTAACCCAGCTAATTCTCCGTATTTTCTCGGATCAGGGCGGTGGAGCCGAGAGGACTTTCAGGATATTTTTACCCAAATCATACTAAATCCGGTTATTAAAGACTGATTATCTATTGCCCCTTTTGCCTATTGCAAGAGTGCCTTTTGCCTGTCCTGATATGTAGCCTATACTCAACGGATTTGTGCGAAACGTTTAGGCATGAAATAAGGTTGAAATACCTGAAATAACCGCCTAGTAAGGTCTTCAGTCCCCTGACTGAATCTAATAGGTCAACCCTGACCAACCTTATAACTGTTTATATGTCCCGACGTTTAGTA
>NZ_JADBVM010000301.1:0-3221 GCF_020244875.1 Microcystis sp. M44BS1 | reverse complement strand
TGAAAATTTTTGCCTCAAACCCTATCGGCGTAAGAACTTCAGGATTTTGTGTCCAGTAGTTCATTAGTATTTCATTGCTTGAACTCAGGCTCTGTAAGACTTTTAGCCATAGCTAGTATGTTTATACGGGGGAAGTCCAGTTATAGATCAAAACGCTAAGGTTATGGACGTAGCTGTTATTATCCCTTTATTCAACGGCTCTCAATGGATTCGACAAACACTCGAGTCAGTATTTTCCCAGTCTCAACCACCGAGAGAAATAGTAGTGGTTGACGATGGTTCTGAGGACGAATCCCTAGAGATTGTCAAGTCTTTTTCAGGTATCACTTTATTACGAAATCCTGACAAGGGTTCTCATTGCGCCCGCAATTTTGGATTCAAACATACTACTGCGCCTCTAGTAGCATTTCTCGATCAGGATGACATCTGGCATCGAGATCACCTGCGCCTTATGAATACAATTCTAGAACAATTTCCCCAATCTGCTGCTTGTGTAGCCAATTGCGCCCATTTTCATGAAGATAGCCTAAATTTTCCCTCTCCAGTCCTCAATTCTCAGTTTTTTGCTCCTTGGGACTTTTTCCCTACCAATTCTGTCGCCACTCCCTCAGCTGTTGTGATTCGACGCGAAGCACTCGATTCCATCAATGGCTGGCCAACACAGTTTACGGGAACTGCTGTAGATTACTATACTTGGTTAAGGTTAAGTGTTAATCAATCTCTGATAAGAAACCATTGTATTACGGTTGGATATCGTCGCCATAATAATTCTCAGGGGACGAAGTTAAGATTACAAAACCTTGAAAAATTAATAGATAATCACATAAACACTTTAGCAGATGCTCTTCGTTATCGGTTTTCTGTCTATCCCCAAGATGCTGTATTACTGGAAAATAGATTGAAATCATTAACTAATATGTTGGATATTATCACAGCCACTATCACTGCTGATCAATCACTGCTGGTGAAAGGTGCTATTTCCTTTGAAGAAAGTCTAGCTAATGAGTCAACTGCTTTTATTAGCTCAATGTGTAACTTGCTGTTATGGTTTTTATATCCTTACTTAGACCCTCAAGAATTTACTTTGAAAATCATCCTCGAACATTGGCCAAATAAGGCAGCCAAAACCCGCCAAGGATTGAGAGAGCGAATTGCTTTAAGCAGAATCCTTCCGAGACATCTATTAGCACATCCATTTGACCTAAGTTTATGGGTTTTATTAGTAGAGTTTGCACCTTTGATAAGCAATAAGCTTATGCCCCGATAAATTCCTATGACAAATTATATAATCATTAATTCAATCAACAATATGGCTACTAATACCCTCATTAAAAATCGATTGAAAAACTTACAACACTTCGCCCCAAATATTGTAGGTGAATTTATATATTTATGGAAAGATAGACAATATGATCCCCCTAAAGAGCAAAGAGAAATTTTGAAGAAATTAGCAACCGATTCCACTGAACATCTTAATAAACGCTCTTTATATAGTCATTTATTAGGAAATTATAGAATCTTGAAAAAATGGAACTCATCTGAAGAGATTTGTCTAGCTGGTCTTTATCACAGCATCTATGGAACTTATAGCTATAGAAAAAGTTTGGTTAATCTAGAACAAAGAGGTATAATTAAGGCTGCTATTGGTTCTGATGCTGAAAAATTAGTTTACTATTATTGTCTTGAAGATAGAAAACATTTTTCCTATAATTTTGAGCAAGTTAATGAATTTAAACTGATAAATTATCGTGATAACAAGGAAATAATTTTAACTCAAACAGAGCTTAGTGCTTTAATAACTATTCGTTTAGCAGATCACTTAGAACAATTACCTTATACCCGTGATTATCGTCATCAAGAATTTTATCTTAAAGCTAAACCTTTCCTGACTCAAAAAGCTTATGCTGATTTTCTGATGGCTCATAGGAGAAAAATTTAATTATAGTTAATAAAGATGAAATTTAGTATTGTTATTACAACCTGCAATCGTTTATCGTTGCTTAAAAGAGCAATCGCTTCGTCCCTAAATCAATCTATTCCCTGTGAAGTCATTGTGGTTGATGATTATTCCTCTGATGGTACAGCAGAATATATTCAAAGCCTGGGGGAAGATATTATCTTCTATCGTAATCTCAAGAATATGAGGCAATCCTTTTCGGTAAATGTAGGGGTTAAAGCTGCTCAAGGAGATTGGATTAAACTACTCGATGATGATGACTATCTTGCCCCTAATTGTATAGAGGAAATAATGAAAAATATTGCTCAGTATCCCGAAGCTGTCATTTGTTCCTGTCAGGCGACACAGGTGGATATTAAAGGAGTAGAAATCTGTCAAACTCCAAAAATAGGACTTGAACAGGCTTTCTATATCGCTCAAGCAGATATACACTATGGTATGCTCCTAGAAGAAGTTCCCTTCGGAACAACTAGCCAAGTTGCTTTTCTCAGAGATGCTTTTCTTAACTCAGGGGGTTGGGATTCAAGTTTAGATGACTGTTATAATGACATTGATTGCTGGCTTCGCATTGCTCAGTTTGGGGATGCTGTGTTTGTTAACTCCTGTTTAGTGTATCGAGTAGTTTGGTCTGGTAGTTATAATCAAAAGTCTTCATTGTTAAAGCGACTCAACACTAACATTTTGATCAAAGAGAAAATATATAACTTAGTTAATCCAAAATATCAGTCTGTTCTGCCACCACTCTCATATATATGTAATTATGTTAAACTACATTGGTTATTAGTGGCCTTAAAACAAAAACATTTTGTTTTCGCCATCAGAATCTCTTTTCCTGCCGTATTATCTATGAGGTCTTGGAATATTTTAGTTAAGGCAATGAGATCCCGTAATAATCGCCCTTCCAGAAAAAGCGTAATTTTAAAAACTACAAAGTGAAGTGACGCAATCCTTCCCAGTATCCTTGATCAAGCTTTCAAAGGAGAATTATTATCTCGTTCCCAGGTTCTACCTGGGAACGCTCTCCTCAGGTTCTACCTGAATACTACTTTAAGGCAGAGCCTTCGATATTGTGTTCCAGGGCTCTGCCTTGCAAAAAGGAACCTTCGCTCATGATGCCCAAATTGACGATCAAAGGTTAGATTTATATAGCCTAGAAATTGAACACTGGTGGCAAATTTTCCCGCTTTTATGGACATTACCGCGAGGACAACAGGGTTTATTATCTTGGGTGAGAACTCTTAAGGGGAAAGAAATTCAAATTCAG
>NZ_JADBVM010000300.1:0-3418 GCF_020244875.1 Microcystis sp. M44BS1 | reverse complement strand
CTGAAATGGGGCGAAAGTCTGTGGACTCTGTGTAAGACAGTACATGGTTTTTTAACTGTGGTATGCGACGGTGGTGGAAGCAGAAACTTAAATCGTGAGGTTTAGGAATCGCCGCACTTTTAGGGCGGCGAGGATGTCAATTCAGATTTTGTCCCTTGCTCGCCTGTGGTAAAAGCGGAAGACCGGCTGGATTCCCTAAACAAATAAAAGCAGCCCAATACTTAGGAGCTTTATAAGGGCGTTCTAAATCAGATTTTTGACTTAATTCACGCAAATGGGCAGCAATTCCTATACTGTGTTTTTCTGCCGATTTGATGGCATCTTCCGTTAGCCATTGGGAACGCATTTTGGCAATGGTGAGACGCTGGAGGCTAGATTTGGCTTTTCTCAAAGCTTCTGCTTTGCTAAGTTTGGCTTTCAGGAGATAATAATAGAAATACTGCATTAAGATAGTGGTAGCCACATCATCCACTTTCCAAAGGCTGATAATAACGGTTTTTGCTCCTGCTTGGATGAAGGAACGACGCAAACCGATGAGGGTTTCTCCTGTGTAGAGGTCTCCTAAGGCGGTTTCACAGGCGGAGGTAACGACTAACTCTGTCCCCGCTAAATTGATAGATTGCACGTCTAGGGAAGTTAATAAGCCATCTTCGGCTTCTTCGGGTAGTTTACCGCCGTTTAACATGGTATTCACCCCCGCAAAGGCTAAACCTGAACGCAGCAGGGGATTTTGTCTGGTGCCGACTTGGAATCTTTCTGAGGCGGAAAGACTCGATAACATGAAGTTTTGGTTAATTGTGTCCAGTTCGGGGGTTATATCGCCGAGAAAGTAGCCATGAGTAGCGATATGGAGAATATACGGGGCTTTTTGGGCTTTGGAGACAAGAGGTTTTAAAGCTTTGGCGGCGGTAACGGGTTTGACTCTGAGTATTTTAGCGATTTTTTCGCCTTCGATTTCGGTGCCGGGGAGGGAGTTGAATATTTGTCCTTGTCGAGAGGTGGCTAAATCGCGTAAGGATGGTTTAAAGGGGAATTTTTCCTCATTTTCGGCAGTTGATGGCGTGTTTTCGGGACTGGCTAAGTTATAGTCAGGGTTAGCGATAACGAGGGGATAGGTGACTTTGGCGGGAATTTTGGCTTTAAATCGCAGGATATCTCGTCCTACATTTAAGAAGTTGCAGCGATATTCATCCATTAAGTAGCTGCCTTTATCGGTGGGTAAAATTTCAAAGGGTAAGCAGTTTAATTCGCCATCGGGACAGATAATTAATTCTTGGGTGAGATAAGGCTCGATTTTGTCAAATATAAGCTTGCTTAGTTCAATTTTTGGCGATATATCCTCTTTTTTCTTAAATACGGCCACACTTAATCCTCGTGGGTTTTCTACCGATTCCCGAAACTCTTTCACTAATTTGTCTATGGGTTCAGCTTCTCCTAAATCTATCATAGTTAGCTGTTCTGGGGCTTGGGCAGGTAGGATAAAGGCGAGATAGCGAGGGGGAAAGGATGCAGCGTCACCGTTGGCGGGAATTGCCTGAAAATTGTAGTTATTAAACCTGAAAAATTCAATTAGAGTAGTTCCTTGGGGTAATTCTAAGGCGATGGTACGAAAATCAGCGTTTTGCAGTTCTTTTTCGAGGTTAAGTTCGGGGATATTTAATTCTCGTTCGAGGTTTTCTGCTTGTTGTTCGAGGGATTTAATTTCTTGTTGGTAGTAGGGAAGTTGTTCGGGGGTGGGTATATCAAAACAGCGTTTGGCGAGTTGTTGCCTAATTTGTTGCCATTGTTGGAGTTTGGGGGCAAGATGGGCGTATTGTTGGGATAAAAGGGCGATTTTTTGCAGGATGGCGGTTTCGGTTGCGATCGCTTTTCGTCTTAAGATGAGGTTATAGGCAGATTGTACCGCTTCGGGGCTATTAGGAAAGTGCTGGAAAACTAGGGAGAGAAATGTTTCTACTTTATGGTAGTTTTGTTTGACATAGTTCAGGCGTTCCTTATCGGTGCTAATGCTAAAGATTTTAGAAATAGTTTTTAAATCAATTTTTGCTGCTTCCTGCATTAATTTTAGTGCTTCTTCTGGGTGGTTGGTTGCTGCATATAAAAGGGCTAAATTATTCAGAGAAGCAGCATAGTCGGGGTGGTCAGTTCCTAAACTTTTACCAACAATTTCGAGAGCTTGTTGAGAGAGAGGTAAAGCTTGCTCATACTGTCCCATTAACCGATATAATACGGCTAAACTATTCAGAGAATTAGCATAGTCAGGGTGGTCAGTTCCTAAACTTTTACCACGAATTTCGAGAGCTTGTTGAGAGAGAGGTAAAGCTTGCTCATACTGTCCCATTGACCGATATAATCCGCCTAAGTTATTCAGAGAATTAGCATAGGTGGGGTGGTCAGTACCTAGAATTTTACCAGTAATTTCGAGAGCTTGTTGATGGAGAGGTAAAGCTTGCTCATACTGTCCCATTGCATCATATAATAGGGCTAAGTTATTCAGACAAGTAGCATATTCACGGTGGTCAGTACCTAGAATTTTACCAGTAATTTCGAGAGCTTGTTGATGGAGAGGTAAAGCTTGCTCATACTGTCCTATTGACTGATATAATAGGGCTAAATTATTCAGAGAAGTAGAATACTTAGGGTGGTCAGTACCTAAAATTTTACCGTGAATTTCGAGAGCTTGTTGAGAGAGAGGTAAAGCTTGCTCATACTGTCCCATTGACCCATATAATACGGCTAAATTATTCAGAGAAGTGGCATAGCCAGGGTGGTTAGTACCTAGACTTTTACCAGCAATTTCGAGAGCTTGTTGAGAGAGAGGTAAAGCTTGCTCATACTGTCCCATTGACCTATATAATACGGCTAAATTATATAGAGACTCAGCATAGTTAGGGTGGTCAGTACCTAGAATTTTACCAATAATTTCGAGAGCTTGTTGATGGAGAGGTAAAGCTTGCTCATACTGTCCCATTAACTGATATAATATGGCTAAGTTATCCAGAGAACCAGCATAGTCAGGGTGGTCAGTACCTAAACTTTTACCACGAATTTCGAGAGCTTGTTGATGGAGAGGTAAAGCTTGCTCATACTGTCCCATTGACCTATATAATACGGCTAAATTATATAGAGACTCAGCATAGTTAGGGTGGTCAGTACCTAAACTTTTACCAATAATTTTGAGAGCTTGTTGAGAGAGAGGTAAAGCTTGCTCATACTGTCCCATTGACTCATATAATAGGGCTAAGTTATTCAGACAATTAGCATATTCAGGGTGGTTAGTACCTAGAATTTTACCAATAATTTTGAGAGCTTGTTGATGGAGAGGTAAAGCTTGCTCATACTGTCCCATTGACTCATATAATAGGGCTAAGTTATTCAGACAATTAGCATATTCAGGGTGGTCAGTACCTAGAATTTT